>JBHAFN010000143.1:0-2681 GCA_041856105.1 Bacillota bacterium | reverse complement strand
TTTAAAGATTTTGAATGTATTTTGGTCAATGACGGCAGTTTGGATAACAGTGAAGAGATATGTCATGAATATGTAAAAAAAGACGATCGCTTCAGTTTGATAAATAAAAAGAACGGCGGTTTAAGCGATGCCAGAAATACCGGTATGGAAAAAGCAGTCGGAAAGTATATTTACTTTTTGGACAGTGATGATTTTTTGTTTGAAACGGCAATGGAGAAGTGTGTAAATAAGTTGGAAGAAACCGGAAGCGAGATGGTTATTTTTGATGTTTTACAACACAATCTTACCAAGAATTTTGATCAGGTTATCAAAAACGATTTTGACGAAAATAAAACATATAATATTTATCAAAATAAAAATTTGCTTATAAATATTTTAAATGCCGCTTGGAATAAAATGTATTTAAAAAGTTTATTTACCGATAACAATATAATTTATCCTTACGGTTATTATTATGAAGATTTGGGAACCACTTATCGTTTGTTGACTCATTGTAAAAAGGTAACTTTTATCAATGAACCCTTGTATCATTATTTAAGTGATCGTCCCGGCAATATTACTCAACAGTTTAATATGAATGTCTATCACGTGCTGGATATGGTTAAAATAAATAACGATTATTTTAAAATTTTAGGAATTTATGATGAATTTTATGAAGAGTTGAAATTTCTGGGAGGAATTAATATTTTGGAATGTCTGAAGAAAACCAGAAATGTTAAAGATAAATTGATGGTTGATAAATATATTGACGTATGTTTTTATGTGATAAGAAAAGAATGGCCGGAATTTCCTAAATGTAAATATAATATATTAAGAGAAAAAAACGATTGGATTTATGCGCATAAATTCATTCTTAAGGCTTATTTAAATTTAAGAAGATTGTTAAACGGATAGGAGGAAGTATGGAAAAAATTACAATTATAGTTCCGATATATAATGTTGAGAAATATTTAAGAAAATGTTTCGATTCTTTATTGTCTCAGGATTTTAACGATTATTTGATTTTGGCGATCAATGACGGTTCATTGGATAATTCGGATAAGATTATGCAGGAATATGCGATAAAATATCCCGAAAGATTTAAAGCCGTTTATAAAGAAAACGGCGGATACGGTTCGGTATTACAACTGGCCATATCAATGATTACTTCTAAATATTTTTTAATATGTGATCCTGATGATTATTTGGAAAAAGACGCTTTAAGTCATCTATATGAATTGGCTGAATTTTCCAATGCCGATCTTACCATCGGCGCAAAATACTTCATTTATGAAGACAGTGATGATAAGGACTATGATTATGCTTACAATACAAATTTTGTTTCTTTGAAAGTTAATACCGTTTATAATCATAACTCTTCAATGTATGATGATATTTTGTTTGTTGATCCGAGTCCGCATTCCAAACTTTATAAAACCGCTATCGCAAGAAATATCACCTTTCTTGAAAAGGTCGGTTACACCGATAATATGCTGTTTTATTTAAGTTATTTAAATGCCAAGAAAATAATTTATACCGATAAGGCATGTGCATATTATTTGGTAAACAGAAAAGGGAATACGATGACCGATGTCAGACCCAAAGCTATATCGGCCCATGTGGCGGTTTTTAAAGCTATTTTAGAACAAAGTAAGGCTTCATTATGCAATGACATGTTTTATTACAGAATGTTTGAAAGTTATAAATTTATTATTGAGCAGGTAAAAAGGGTGGATGGCGAATTGATAGAAGTCAGCGAAGCGATTGATTTTATTTATACCCTTGTAGAAAAACTTATTCCTTATCGGGATAAGATTATGGTAAATTATAAAAAATATTCCAAGGCGAGGATATTGGAGAGAATAAGAGATAACTTATTGTTAACTAAAAAATATTCCTTAAAGACATTCCGCCATATTAAGAAAAAGCTTCTGGAAAGATATAAGGGTTAGTTATGTTGGTATCAATTATCGTGCCGATGTACAACGTTGAAAAATATATCAAACAATGTTTGGATTCCTTAGTCAATCAAACTTTGAAAGATATGGAAATTATTGTTGTAAATGACGGCAGTACGGATAACAGTGTAAAAATAGTCGAAGAGTATGTTTGCAAATATGCCAATATTAAACTGGTCCATAAAGAAAACGGCGGTTTAAGTGATGCCAGAAATTATGGAATCGCTTATGCGTCCGGAAAATATATCGGGTTTTTGGACAGTGATGACTATGTTAAAAAGACGATGTATGAAGAAATGGCTTTAAAGATGGATGAAGGTCATGACGTTGTTCTTTGTGATATTGAATATTTTTATGAAAACAGTGATTATCGCTTTGTTTTAAAAGGTTTAACCGATTTTAAAATCAGAGATCTTTCCAAAAGGGCGTTGCTTTCGCCGATGTTTGCCTGGAATAAGCTTTATAAAGCCAAATATTTTAAAGAATTGAACTATCGTTATCCGTTAAATACATGGTATGAAGATATTCCCGTAACCACATTAATTTTTGCGAAAACAAAAATGATCGGATATATTAACGAACCTTTGGTTTATTATCGGCAAAGAGAAGGTTCGATTATGAATGATACCAAAAGTAAACGTTTATTTGAGATATTTAATGTTATGGATATGGTTTATAATAATTTTGTAAAAGAAAATCTCTATGAAACATATTTTGGGGAATTGGAATATTTATGTATTGAAC
>JBHAFN010000142.1:0-6473 GCA_041856105.1 Bacillota bacterium | reverse complement strand
CAGGGAGAAGTTGATCAACAGGTTTATTTGGATGTAGATTTTGCGATGTTTAAAGAATTGTTTGAAAGTAATAAGAATGTTGTATTAAAATCTTATCCTAATTTAAATCATTTGTTTATGTACAGTGAAACCGGAAATATTGATGAATATCAGGTGAAATCTTATGTAAGCGATGAAGTTGTTTATGATATGGTCAGATGGTTGAACGGAGAAGATATATTAAAAGAGGTTAAAAGATGAATTGGCAAGAATTTATTAATCGGGAAGCTGAAAAGGAATATTTTAAAAAATTACTTAAATTTGTAAATAAAGAATATGCGACCAAACAAATTTATCCTCCCAAGGAATTGGTTTTTAATGCGTTTAAAAACTGCGATTTTAATAATGTGAAAGTTGTTATATTGGGTCAAGATCCGTATCATCAAAAAGGTCAGGCTCACGGTTTGTCTTTTTCCGTAGGAAAGAATATTATGATTCCCAAGAGTTTAATCAATATTTATAAAGAATTAAACAGTGATTTGGGTTGTCCTGTTCCCAAACACGGCTATTTGATGAAATGGGAAAAAGAAGGGGTGTTTTTACTTAATACCATTCTTACCGTAGAAGACAGCAAGCCTTTATCTCATGCGAATATGGGTTGGGAGATTTTTACCGATCATGTCATAGAAGCGTTAAATGAAAGAGAAACTCCTTTAGTGTTTATCTTATGGGGGAATTTTGCGAAAAGAAAGCTGCCTCTAATAAACAGAAAAAAACATCTGGTTATTATGGGGGCTCATCCTTCTCCTTTGTCCGCTCATAATGGGTTTTTTAATAGTAAACCCTTTTCCCAATGTAATGAATTTTTAGTGAATAACGGTTTAAAACCTATAGATTGGGCTATAGATGAATAGATTTGGTAATATCGATGAAGCGATCGACTGGCTCAGTAATCGAAGAAATTTACATATCGGATTGGCTAAATTCAAAGAAATTCTTGCGAAGGAAAATTTAATCAATCGATTTAAAGTTATTCATGTGGCGGGTACCAACGGTAAGGGAAGTACGGTAAACTTTATTAAAGATATTTTAAGAGAGGCAAATTGTAAAGTGGGCACCTTTACCGGGCCGCATCTGATAAAACATCAGGACAGAATTAGAATTAATGACGAATATATCGCTGATGATGTTTTATTAAGTTATTTAAATGAATATTATTCTTTTTTTAAAGCTGAAAAAATGAATATGTTTGAAATAGATACTTTTATAATGATTAGATATTTTAATGAACATAATGTTGAATATGGCATTATCGAAACCGGTATTGGCGGAAGATTGGATTGTACAAACGTATTTGACGATAAAGAAATGGCTATCATCACTTCCATAGGTTTTGACCATATGGAGCGTTTAGGGAACACTTTGGAAAAGATAGCTTATGAAAAAGCCGGGATAATAAAAAACAATTCTTTGATTTTATGCGGTTATATTAATGATAGTTGTTTTAAGGTGATTGAAGATATCGGTAATTCTTTAAATAATAAATTGTTTAAAATTGAACCTTATCAGAGTGTTAACGGTAAATCTTTTGTTTTTGAAGGAGAAGAATATACATTATTTGATGAAGTTGAGTATCAAAAGGCGAATGCGAGTTTGGCGATTAAGGCATGTAAATTATTAAATATTGAAGAAAAGTTTATTAAAAAAGGAATAAAGAAAAGTAAGTGGGCGGGAAGGTTTGAAACAATGAGTAACAATCCCAAAATAATTATTGACGGTGCCCACAATCTTGAAGGGGTTACGGCTTTAATTAATTCCTTAAAAAACGTGCGTAAGCCGATCGGGATTATTTTCAGTGCTTTAGAAGATAAAGAAGTGGAAGGGATGATTAATCTTTTAAAGGAAAACAGTGATTTTATAATTCTTACCGAATTTGATTTTTACAGGGTTAAAAGATTAAAAGATATCGATTTACCTATGGAAAAAATCCATGATTTTAAGATGGCGATTGAAGAAGGGGTTAAAAGAATAAACGAGGGAACTTTAATTATATGCGGTTCACTTTATTTCATCAGTGCAGTCAGAGAATATTTAATTTGTCAAAGGCAGTTTTAAATTAAAACTATCGGCAATTTTTTTTATATATTCCTAATTGTTTTAAAAATATTAACCTTATATAATGTAATTAGGAAATCGTTCTTAATAATAGGAGGATAGTTATGAAAGATAACAACATTGTAGCAATGATTCTTGCAGGAGGTAGAGGATCACGTCTTTTTGAGCTTACCAAAAAGGTTGCCAAACCTGCCGTATACTTTGGCGGAAAATACAGAATAATTGATTTTCCGCTATCCAACTGTGCCAATTCTGACATTAATATCGTCGGTGTTTTAACCCAATATGAATCCGTATTGTTAAATTCTTATGTGGCCAGAGATCAAAGATGGGGACTGGACGCAAAAGATAGCGGAGTTTTTGTATTACCTCCTAGAGAAACGGATGAAAGCGGATTTGAAAAATACCGCGGTACGGCGGATGCGATTACTCAAAATATTGATTTCTTGGATCAAATGGATGCTGAATATGTGTTGGTTTTATCCGGAGATCATATTTATAAAATGGATTATTCTGCAATGCTGAAATATCATAAGGAAAAAGATGCGGATGCGACGATTGCGGTTTTGGAAGTAAGTTTAAAGGAAGCTTCTCGTTTCGGAATCATGAATACGGATAAAGATGATATGATTTTGGAATTTGAAGAAAAACCGGCAAAACCTAAAAGTAATTTAGCCAGCATGGGGATATATATTTTCAACTACAAAACTTTACGAAAATATTTGATGACCGATTTGGAAAACGATGCTTCTTCTCATGATTTCGGCAATGATATAATTCCTCAATATATTAACGACGGTAAGAAGCTTGCCGCATATCGTTTTAACGGTTATTGGAAAGATGTAGGTACAATTGACAGCTTATGGGAAGGTAATATGGATTTACTTAAAAAAGGCAGCGGGTTGGATTTAAGTGATCCTAACTGGAAGATATATACCGAGGATGTCAATTCATTACCTCAATACATCGGTGAGGAAGCTAAGGTAACCAATTCTTATATTAATCAGGGCAGTATTATTGAGGGCCATGTAAACGGTTCGGTTATTTTTAGCGATACGATTATCGAAAAGGGTGCCAAGGTAATTGACAGCGTATTGATGCCGGGAGTTAAAGTTTGCGAAAACGCCGTTGTTACAAGATGTATCGTGGCGCCTGATGTTGAAATCGGTTTAGGAGTAATTGTCGGCAACAGTAAGAGTGAACATATTGAGCTGGTAGCCGAAGACTTGGTGGAGGGATAATTATGTTGGACGCATTAGGGATTATTAACTTTGAAGATAATGATGTAAATGTTTTTGGTTTACAAGAATATCGACCTTTATCGGCAATCAGTATTTTTGGCAGATATAGAGTTATTGATTTTACTTTGAGTAATTTTACCAATTCGGAAATATCCGAAATTCATGTTTATTGTAAAGAAAAACCGAGGAGTTTGGTTGAACATTTAGGTACCGGATTGCACTATAACATCAATTCCAAAAAGGGTAAATTGAAAATATTGTTCAGTGATAACTTTTTATCCAAATACTATAGTACGGATATTGAAAATTTTAATCGTAATTTGGTTTATATCGAAGAAAGTAAAAAAGAATATGTAATTCTTGCCCCGACCTACATGATTTATCGGGCTAACTTTAAAGAAGTGTTAAACAATCATATCGAAAGCGGAAACGATATTACCGTTTTATTTAAGAATGCCGATACCGCTAAAGAAGAGTTTATCGGTTGTGATTGTTTGACATTTGATAAAGATAAAAGAGTTATCAGCATTGAAAAAAATAGAGGAAAATATAAAAGCAGAGTTATTTCTTTAGAAGCGTATGTAATGAAAAAAGAAATATTTGTAAAGCTTGTTAAGGAAGCTTTGGAAGTCAGTTCCTTATATTGGTTTAAAGATATCTTGTCCGATAATTTGGGTAATTACAAGGTGGGCGGATATTCCGTTAAAAGTTCGGTAAACTGCATTAACGGCATTAAAGCTTATTATGAAGCGAATATGAAATTTTGTAGTCGAAACGGTTTGGCATCATTAAAAAATCATGCTTGGCCAATTCATACGATGACTAGCGACAGCGCTCCGACGGTATATGGTGAAAACAGCGTAATTAAAAACAGCGTGATTGCCAACGGCTGTAATATTGACGGCACGGTGGAAAATTGTGTTATCGGCAGAAATGTAACCGTTAAAAAAGGAGCCGTATTGAAAAATTGTATTCTGTTACATAATGTATTTGTGGATGAAGATGTTACTCTTGAAAAAGTGGTGGTGGATAAAGGCGCAAAAATTACCACCGTTAAGGAATTGATCAGTAAAGACGATATTCCTGCTTATGTAAAAAGAAGAGATAGGATTTAAGATATGAAAAGGGTGTTATTTGTAGCTTCGGAGGGCTTGCCTTTTGTAAAGACGGGCGGTTTGGCGGATGTAGTTGGAACATTGCCTAAGATTTTGGTTAATCGCGGTTATGATGTGAGAATAGTTCTTCCTTTATATCAGGCAGTCATCGATAAGCATATCGATAAGTTGGAAAAATTTGCGACCGTGCAGGTTGTTTCGGGGTGGATTAACCAACCGGCATCCTATTATTATGCTAATGTTGACGGTGTTATTTACTACTTTGTTGAACATCAGGGTTATTTTGAAAGACATGGTTTATACGGTTTTGATGATGACGGGGAAAGGTTTTCTTTCTTTCAAAGAGCGGCATTGGATTTGCTTTATGTGATTGATTGGTTCCCTGATATAATCCATTCTCATGATTGGCATACGGGAATGATTCCTTTAATCGCCAAGGTTTGTTATAACGATGAACGATATAACAATATAAAACATATTTATACCATTCATAATTTGGCTTTCCAAGGTAATTTTAATGCTCAGGTGTTGGAGTCCTGTTTAGGAATTGACTGGTATTATTATAATAACGGGGCGACCAGATTTCATGACGGTATCAGCTTTATGAAGACCGGAATTGTGTTTGCAAACAAGGTTACTACGGTATCTCCTACATATGCTTTGGAAATTTTAAGTGAAGAGTATGGAGAAAACTTACAGGATGTAATCAGATATCGTGAACATGATTTATGGGGGATTGTAAACGGAATAGATACAAATGATTGGAATCCGTTAACCGATCGACTTTTAGCTTATAATTATGATTTAAATAATTATGAATACGGTAAGAAACAAAATAAAATTGCCTTACAAAAAGAATTGGGTTTGGAAGTTAATGAAGATGTTTTAGTTATCGGCATCGTATCAAGACTTACATGGCAAAAAGGGGTTTATTTAATCACTGATAAACTTAGAGAGATAATGAATTTAAATATTCAATTCGTAATCTTGGGTAGTGGGGAAAAGAATGCCGAAGATGCCTTTAAGTGGCTTGAACATGAGTATAAAGGCAGAGCAGTATATTATGCAGGGTATAATGAGGAATTGGCGCATCGTATTTATGCGGGTAGCGATTTGTTTTTGATGCCTTCCATTTACGAGCCTTGCGGAATAGGTCAATTAATTGCCTTAAGGTATGGAACATTACCTTTAGTAAGAGAAACGGGCGGTTTAAGGGATACGGTATCTCCGTATAACAGTTATACCGGAGAGGGAAACGGCTTCAGCTTTAATTCCAAGAACAGCTATGACATGTTTAAAGTGTTGAGTTGGGCTGTTGAACAGTATTATTTTAATAAGACCGGTTGGAATATGTTAATTAATAATGCGTTTAACAGTGATGTAAGTTGGGATTACAGTGCGGATATTTACGAAAAATTGTATAATTCAATTTAAATTTTAAGTTTACTTCAATCATTTATTTGATTGAAGTTTCTTTATGGTAACGACAATAGTTAAAAAAATAACTTTATGACTTAATTTTTGTCTGTTATCGTTTACTAGCATGGCTTTAGAGTGATATAATCATTGTGTTAATGGAGGAAAAATTATGGCTAAAAAAACTGTTACAGATTTGGATGTCAGCGGGAAACGTGTTATAGTTCGTGTTGACTTTAACGTTCCTATCAAAGAAGGAAAAATTACAAACGACAATAGAATACAAGCGGCATTGCCTACAATTAATTATTTGACCGAACATGGAGCAAAGGTTATTTTATTATCTCATTTAGGTAAGATTGATCATAAAGATCCGGTTAAACTTGCGGAAGGGTTGAAGAAAAATAACATGGCTCCGGTAGCTGAAAGGCTTGCGGAACTTGTAAGTAATAAAGTAACTTTTGTACCTGTAACAAGAGGTGAAGAGCTTGAAGAAGCCGTTAAAAATCTTAAAGACGGTGAAATTATTCTGGTTCAAAACACTCGTTATGAAAAAGGGGAAAGTAAAAACGATCCTGAACTTGGAGAATATTGGGCTAAACTGGGT
>JBHAFN010000141.1:0-6932 GCA_041856105.1 Bacillota bacterium | reverse complement strand
TAAGACTTATTTTATCTTTACCGTATATGAAGAAGTAGGACATGGTAATTCATGGATTCCGAATGATATCGTTGAACTTTTGGGGGTTGATATGGGATGTATCGGATTGGATCTTGCCTGTAGCGAGTTTGACGTTTCCATATGTGCAAAAGATTCAAGCGGTCCATATGATTATGAATTAACCTCTAAATTAATTGAAATAGCTCGAAATAATCAATTGTCTTATGCGGTAGATATTTATCCGATGTACGGTTCGGATGTTTCTGCGGCTTTAAGAAGCGCCAACAATATTAAAGGGGCATTAATCGGTCCGGGCGTTTCATCAAGCCACGGAATGGAAAGAAGTCATTATAAGGCTGTAGAAAACACATATAAACTCTTATATAGGTATTTGGCAGGTTAAATTTATGGTTTTTTCCAGTTTGACATTTTTGTTTGTATATTTACCGACAGTATTACTTTTAATGAAGCTTACTCCCATAAAGTATCGTAATCTTTGTTTGTTTTTAGTGAGCTTGGTTTTCTATGGTTTTAAAGAACCCATATATATATTATTAATGTTATTTTCGACGATTTTTGACTATTTCAACGGTTATATGGTCAATAAATATAAAAATACCGCCAAAGCTAAACGGTTTGTAATTTTATCGGTGGTAGGTAATTTATCTATTTTAATGTTTTTCAAATATTATGATTTTATCGTTTCAACTTTAAATTTAATCGGCTTTAAGGCATTACAACCTATTGGCGTAGCTTTACCGATCGGAATCAGCTTTTATACCTTTCAAACTATGTCTTATCCGATAGATGTCTATCGGAATCAGGCGGATGTTCAAAAAAATGTGATTTCTTTCGGGACATATGTGGTTATGTTTCCGCAACTTATTGCCGGACCGATTGTCCGATATAAAGATATTGCCGAGCAATTAAACCATCGTGAATTGAATATGGATAAGTTTGCGGACGGAATTAATCGCTTTATGATCGGGCTTTGTAAAAAGGTTTTATTAGCCAATAACATAGGGATTGTATTTGATGAAATTAAAACCTTAAGTAATGTGAGTGTGGTCAGTTCTTGGCTGGGGATGTTGGCATTTGCTTTTCAAATTTATTTTGATTTCAGCGGATACAGTGATATGGCTATCGGTCTAGGGAAAATTTTGGGATTTGAGTATTTGGAAAACTTTAATTATCCTTATATTTCCAAATCGATAACCGAGTTTTGGAGGAGATGGCATATGTCTTTAGGAACTTTCTTTAAAGATTATGTTTATATTCCTTTAGGTGGAAACAAAAAAGGTTTAACAAGACAGTTAATTAATATTTTTATTGTATGGTTTTTGACCGGTTTATGGCATGGGGCGAGTTATAACTATGTGTTATGGGGTGTTTATTTTGGGATTATTTTAATGATTGAAAAAGTGTTTTTATTGAATTTATTGAAAAAACTCCCTGCGGCTATAGGACACCTATATGCTTTATTGATGATTATGATCGGATGGGTAATTTTTTCCATTGAAGATATCGGTTTATTAAAGGAATATTTATTTAATATGTTCGGTTTAAATAATAATGTATTTATCGATTCTATAGCCGTGTATTATTTAAGAGATAATATGATCATGTTAATCATATTGTTTTTAGCAAGTACGCCGATCGGTAAAATTGTTTATGACAAATATTTTAAAGATAGAAAGGGTGAATGGATTAGACCGGTTTTGGTAGGTTTATCTTTTGTGGTTTGCGTAGCTTATTTAGTTAATTCCGGCTATAATCCTTTCTTATATTTCAGGTTTTAAGTATGAAAAATAAGATTACGGTGGTAGGGTTTTTAGTTTTACTATACGGATTGAGTTTTTTAAATTTAATTAATCCGCAGCTTAATTTTTCTGTCAATGAAAACAGATATTTACAAATGTTTCCGCAAGTTTCCTTGGAAACAATAGCTGACGGAAAATTTAGTGATGATTTTGAACTGTGGGTTCAAGATCAATTCGTCTTCAGGGATGAATTCATTATTTTAAAGGCATTAGCTAATATGAGTATTTTAAAGTTGGAAAATAATGCGGTTTATATCGGTAAAGATCATTATCTTTTTAATAAGTTTATTAATGATGATGTTGAGATATTACATGATAATTTAAAAAGTTTGGAAAGCTTAAACAGCGATATTATTTTAATTCCTTCCGGTTATGCAATAAATAAAGATAAACTTAATCCGTACTGTTATAACACAAATCAAAAAGCAATATTGGATAATTTGAATATTAAGGGATACATTTCCGTTTATGACGCGTTATCGGCAGATGATTATTTTAAAACCGATCATCATTTAGATATGAGCGGGGCATATAATATTTACTTGGAGTATGTAAATAATAAAGGACTTATCGCCAACAAGTACACTTTAAAGAAAGTGTCCGATGATTTTAAAGGCACATTGTATTCAAAGAGCGGTTTGTTCTTTTATCCCGGTGAAGAAATACATAGCGTTGAAGAAATAAGCGATTTAAATGTCAAGGTGATATATGATAAATCCGTTACGATGAATTCTTTAATCAACGAAGAAAGGTTGGCGGAAAAAGATAAATATACTTACTTTTTGGATGGCAATCACAGTCTGGTTGAAATAGATAATTTGGATGTAAACGATAACAGCCATTTATTGGTTTTAAACGATTCTTACGGTCATATTATTGTGCCGTTGTTGGTTCCTCATTTTGATAAGATAAGTGTAATCGATCTTAGATATTATCGTGATGAAGTGAGTAAATATATTAAAGAGAATAACATAGAAAATATACTGGCAATCTACGGCTTGGAAAATTTAATGAGCGATACTTCTTTAAGATTATTGCGATAAGCCTTAAATTTTATTAAGAGGATAAATCTTACTAAATTTTAAGAGAGATTATTCGGTAATCTTTTTATAATGGAATTGTAAGAGAGGTGTTTAATATGATTAGAAAGATTGGAATTGCTTTCGGGGTAATATTCCTGTTTATTTCTGGTTTTATTGGAATTAATGCCCAAGAAGTTGCGTCAATATTGTATGAGATTAAAGGTAATACGGTAACTTTTTCAGTGAATTATTCTGAAGATTATACCTTTCAGTGGAAAATTAATGAAGTTATTTTGGAGGATGATGCCAACTTTATCGAATACGAATTTAAAGGTAATGAAAGTATAGATGTAGAGGTATCGATAAAAGACGGTGAAGATGAAATAGCTTTGGGGAAATTAAATGATTTTTCCATAAGTAACAGTTTAAGCATTATCGTTTTATATAACAAACAGAAAAGCGAATATAGTGTAGTTGGTAAAACATGGGGTGAAGTAAAAAACATCATTTTGAAAGATTTCGATTTCGGTTACGGCTTAATTTTTGATAACGCCAAAATAGATAATATAATTTTAAAAGATAATTCCGTTATTAATAATAACGATATAATTGAAATTACTTCTAAAAGTTCCAATGACAAATTATATAAAATTGCTTTGGTTTTTAAGCCGGAAATCGATGCTGAATATCAGGTGAGTCGCTTTAATAAAAATGATGACATTCAACCGAAAAACGGAAAATATGAATTGTATAAAGGTAAATATCAGGTAGTTATTACAAAAGGGGATTACCAAGGATACATTAAAACTTTTACGGTGAGTAAGGATGGTAATATTGTAGTGAATTTGCCGGATTTATTGGAAATAAGGCTTGTAAAAGCCGACGGCAATGTTGTCGTAAAGAAAGCTTTGGAAAATACTTCTCAAACGGTTATTTCTACAAATGAAAAATTTATCGGTTGGGAAGTTGAAGGCTTAAAGCTGAGTGAAGAAATTTTAAAAAATAATCCTTTAAGCTTTAAAATGCCGGGTAATAATGTAACCTTTAAGGAAATCTTAAAGGAAGACGATATTCCTCCTAAGATTACTAAAATTGCCTTTACATATGATAAAGCCGTTAATGAGAATATAATTATTCCTTTTGAATTGGGAAGCGGTTTGTTAAAGGCGGATTTTGTCAAAGGAGTGTATCTGGATGAAAACACAGCCAAATACACCGTTGATAAAAATAATGTTATTATAGATAAAGAATATTTGTCAGGTTTAAGTTTGAAATCTTATAAATTAAAAGTTGTTTTTGATAATAAAGATAATTCGGAAGCTGAAGGAACAGTTAATATAATCGATAACAGAACTTTTAATATTACCGTAATCGGCGGTACGGCTTCAAAAACAACGGCGAAAGAAAAAGAACTGATTTATCTGAAAGCGGAAGATAAGGCAGATAAAAAATTTGTGAACTGGCAAAGCGGTGATGTGGTCATTAAGGATATTTACAGTAAAGAAACCGCTTTTGAAATGATCGGCAAGGATGTTAAGATCGAAGCGATATATACGGATAAAACCCATACTTTAAAGGTTAACAATATTTCATCGATTAAAAAAGTAAATGAAAAAATAGATCTGACCGCTAAAAACGTTAATTTTATCAGATGGAACGTCAGCGGCATCAATGTAGATGTATATAATAAGACAATCAGTTTCTTAATGCCTGATAATGATGTAACGATTGATGAAGTGGTAGGCTATAAACTGATTGTCAATATTAACGAAAATAACAGTACGGTTACGTTATATAAAGACAATAAAGCGTTTAATATAAACGGATTATTGGAAAAAGGCACATATACGCTAAAGGTTAGTAAAGACGGGTTTAAGGACTATACGACTAACGTAAATCTTGATAAAGATATTACATTAAATATTAATTTGGAAAAAATTGTCGCTTCAACAACTCCAACCCCCACGCCAACTGTAACCCCTACGGTAAAATGGACATGCGAAGATGAAGGCAAAGTGTGGGATGAAGGTAAACAAAGATGTGTCAGTTTGACAACTCCGACTCCTGTACCAACAAAATCTCCTACCGTGAAAGTCAGCGCTTCTCCAACCGCTTCTCCAACCCCAACTCCTACTTCTACCGTAACCCCGACGCCTACTATGACTTTAACCCCGACCATAACTCCTAAGGCAAGTTATGACATTACGCCTGAATCGACCAAAAAGAACAACGGTCTTGGTGTATGGTTTGTTGCGGCAGGAGCAATCGGAATAATCGCCATCGGGGCAATAGTATGGTTAATAATTAAATTTGTAAAAGGTAGTGTAGAAGAATAATAAAAAAATGGTACAATCAAGGGTAAGGTGAGTTTATGAAAAAAATACTTTTATTACTTGGTTTGAGTGGTATATTCTTAACCGGTTGTACAAATAACAAAATTGATGAAGCAATATTCGGTTACCATAATGCTTTGGAAAATTACGGTTCAATGACGTCCTATAAGTTAAATCTGGATAGAAACCTGAATATTTTTCATCTGAATGAAAATAACGATATTATCGGTGAACGTAACAGCAGCGCTGAAAAAACCGTTTTAAATGATTTTGAAAATAACAGTTATTACATGTATGTAACGGATAATAACAATTATGAAACCGCAACGTGGTTTATCAATGGAACGGTTTATTTAAATAATGATGGATATAAAGTAAGCTATAATGAAACTTTAGAAAATTTTAAAAGTACATTAAATGAAAATTCCGGGATTATTCCCGTTTCTTTAACAATTGAAGATGTCGAAAGTGTCAAAACATCTAAAATTGACAATAAATATACTTATGATTTTAAATTAAACCAATCCGGTAGAGAAAAACTGTTAAAAGAAAATAATTATTTGGGTTTCGGACAAGTGTTCAAGCTTAAAAACAGTGAGCTGACTTATAAAGTTGTCTGTATCGACGATTACATTAGGGAAATTTATGTAACCGGAGTTTTTGTCGGGGAATCTTATGATGAAACCAATAAAATATCCTTTGAAGATAAGATTTTAATTTCCGAGATAAACAATATTAAAGTCGATAAACCGATTAATTTTGAATCATATACCAGTAACAACATCGAAGGAAGAAAAGAATATCAGGTAAATGATATTGCGGATTATAAAGTTTATTTAACGGATATCGGCTATAATGAACAAAACGGTTTGTACAATCTGACAATTAATAATCAAATGTATTTCAGCTATGACTTTGAAAATATGACTTACAGCTTATTTAAGAATAAAGTCAGTTATGTATATGACTACAATGATGATATCGGTTATAACGGTAAGTGTATTTATTCTTATTCTTTAAAGGCGGGTATAGAAGAAAGTACTTGTACCAATCGGCAAATTTATGAATTGTTAAACGTAAAAAACAGTTTCAATTATGATATTAACCAAGCGGGAATTAACGATATTGAATTTTTAAAAACCCAAGAGTAAAAACACGGGTTTATTTAAACAGAGCGGTTATTAATTGTTTATCGTTCAGTAAATCACGGTAATTATCGATAACCTTTACCAAGTTCAATTTGTTGTACTCGTTAAGTAAGGTTTGATTTTTAATGGCAATAACTTTCGTATTGTTTTGTAAAGCTCCCTTAATTCCCGATAAAGAATCTTCAAATATCAAAGTGTTTACAGGGTTTAATTTTAAATCACGGATAGCCTTGGCATACATTTTGGATTTATGGGAAAACGTTCCGTCATCATAAACGATCAGGGAAGGATCGAAGTATTGATTCAAATTAAAGGTTTCTATAAAAAAGTCGATATTTTCTTTAATGGAAGCGCTGGCAATCGTAAAAGGAATGTGGTTATCTTTTAAATATTGAAATAAGTTTTCGGCTCCGTCAATCAAGCGGGGGTCGGTCATGGCAATTGTATCTCGATAATATTTTTCTTTTTCCTTTGAAAGAGCCAAATTTTCTTCTTTAGATAATTTATTGTCGGATAAATAATTAATAATTTCTTCATTCGGTAAGCCGTTTAGTTTATATAGCAGAGTTTCTTCGGTCAATTCTTTATTAAACTTGTCTTTAGCAAGTT
>JBHAFN010000140.1:0-3981 GCA_041856105.1 Bacillota bacterium | reverse complement strand
GTAATGATATTACCCATGTGGAAGGTCAGGTGGATCCTATCCGCGATATTGAAATTATTAATTTGGAGTTGGGGATTGCCGATATTCAAAGTTTGGAAAACAGAATGGCGAAAATCGGCAGGAAGGCTAAATCTAATGATAAAGAGGCTTTGTCGGAATTTAATGTTTTAAATAAAATTACGGACGCTTTAAAAGCGGATAAACCGGCAAGAAGCGTAAAGTTGGATAAGGAAGAAGAATTAATTGCCAAGTCTTTTAATCTTTTAACGTCTAAGCCGGTTATTTATGTGGCTAATATTGCGGAGAGCGATATCAACAATCCGGAAAACAACGAACATTATTTAAAAGTTAAAGAATTTGCCCGTAACGAAGGTAGCGATGTTATTGCGGTAAGTGCCAAAATCGAAGAAGAACTTTCCGGACTGGATAAGGAAGATAGAGAATTGTTTTTAGAGGATTTGGGAATAGCGGAGAGCGGGCTTGATTTGGTTATTAAAGCGGCATATCATTTGCTGGATTTGCAAACGTTCTTTACCGTAGGCGAGCAGGAATGCAGGGCGTGGACATTTAAAAAAGGAATGAGCGCTCCCGAATGTGCGGGAGTTATTCATACGGATTTTAAAAGAGGATTTATTAAGGCGGAAACCTATAGTTATGATGATTTGATGACCTATAAATCTGAAGCTTCCATAAAAGAACACGGTAAACTAAGGCAAGAAGGCAAAGATTATATTGTAAAAGACGGCGACATATTGTTTTTTAAATTTAACGTTTAATATGGTAGAATATTCCTAACAGGAGGATTTAACATGAAATTGATTTTAGCAATCGTGTCTAATGATGACAGTTCAAGTGTTTCATCAGCTTTAAATAAAGCAAATTATTCAGTTACCAGATTAGCCACAACCGGAGGTTTTTTAAGAGCGGGTAATACAACCATGATTATCGGTACGGAAGATGAAAAAGTGGATGCGGCAATAGAAATAATCGGCAATGAAAGTAAGCGTCGTACGGAAATAGTTCCTTCCACCGCAAGTTATGATATCGGCAGATATGCAAGCTTTCCTGTAGAGGTTCAGGTTGGCGGCGCAACCATCTTTGTATTGGATGTCGAACAATTTATCAAAGTTTAGGGGTTTACATAGGTGAACCCTTTTTTTGGAGATTTAAATGTTGATAAGAAAAAGTAAAGTTGAAGATGTAAAGGATATCGTAGAGATATTTAATCAAGCCAGACAATATTTTAAAGATAATAAAATAGATCAATGGCAGGGTTTTTATCCTGATGAAATAGAGGCATTAGAAGATATTGAAAATAACATCGGATATGTAGTAACGGATAAAGGGCGTGTGATCGGTTATTTTGCTTTATCTTTTGATGGGGAAGACAATTATACCCATTTAATATCCGGTAATTGGTTAAATGATGAACCTTACGGCGTGATTCATCGTATAGCGTTGCGTAACGATTATAAGGGTAAAAATATTTCTAATTACATTTATGAGTATTGTAAAGAACAATGTGTAAACAATAAAATTTACAATTTAAGAATCGATACTCATCAGGATAATAATAAAATGCTTAATTCAATAAAACGTTTCGGTTTTATCGAATGCGGAATTACTAAAGTTGAAGACGGGGGTTTAAGAATTGTTTTTCAATTACTTTTTAATTAATTTATGATATTATTTTTGTATGAAAAAGGGAATGTTTAGTTTAGTTATTGTTTTTTATATGTTTACATTAATTACAAATGCCGTAAATGTAATTAATTTTGACGTGAAGAAAACGGACGACAAAGTAATAATTTATAACAGTTCAATTGGCGATAATATAAAGGTTGCGAAGCTTGTTTTTAACAATCTGACATATCTTGACAATCAATTGGACAATGTGGAAGTTTACGAGGATATTCTGGTTATTTATGGCAATGTTCAGGAAACCATGGATAAACTTGAATTTAAAATAATCGATAAAAACAAAAATGCAGAGTTGAAGCTCGGTGTTTATGAAGATAATCTCAGGATTGTTAAGACAAACGGCGAAACCCATTATTATCAATTTATAGAAGGCGGTTATTTTTTTAATGAGGCTATTGCGGATGCCGAAACCAGAACGTTGGACGGCTTAAAAGGCTATTTGGCTACAATAACCGATGAATTTGAACAAACTCTGTTAAACAAACTGTCCGATGTCGAGGCATGGGCAGGCGGTAGCTGCGGGGTATATGTGGATGGTAAATACATATATAGTGCGGAAACTTGTGAAAACCCCGATAATCGGGTTTACCGATGGATTAGCGGACCGGAATATAATCAAGAGTTTTATCCGTCCGGCCAGTTTAACTTTTTTGGGGAATTAGAACCGAATAATAACGAATTGAAAGAAGCTTTTCTGTTAGTCAATTATTTTGATAACGGAGGGTGGAACGATATCGATGACGGGGAATACGGTTATTATTTGGAATTTTCCGAGTACGGTTCACAACAAATTGACGAAGCGAATTATATAATTAAAAATATTGAACCGGATAATCCGATTTTAACTCCGACTCCGACCTCGGTTGTAATAACACCTGTTGTTCCTACACATACCCCGACTCCCGTAACCGTTGCGGAACCTTTCGTCAGTCCTACTCCCGTTTCAACTGTCAAACCGGTAAGTACTCCCGAAATCAAAAAGGTTGTAATAAAAGATGAGAAGGTGGAACCGGTTGAGGTTGAAGAAAATAAAGCGGCTTCCATTACATTGGTAAGCAATATCAATGAAAGTTCAACCGCTAAGAATACGGATAACGGTTTAATGGCGACTTCATCCGCTAATTCCGCATCAATTATCAGTATATTAAGTAATTTGGATATGGTCGGATATACCATATTAACCGTATTTGGAGCGGTGATAGTCAGCTTGATTTATCAGGTGGTTAAATATATTGCGGTTGTATATAAACTGAAAAAATAATTGTAATGAACAAGAAAGAAAAGTAAAATATAAAAAAGTATATTTTACTTTTTAAATTCAGGAGGACATAATGAGCTATTTAAACAGAGTTATTGATGAGTATAAAGTTAAAGACGCTTCACAACCGGAGTTTTTACAGGCGATGGAGGAAGTTTTAAGTTCGGTTTCGGTGATATTCGATAAACATCCCGAATATGAAAATAAAGCGGTATTGGAAAGATTGTTGGAACCGGAAAGAATTATTAAGTTTAAAGTTCCTTGGGCTGATGATCAGGGAAAGACTCATATTAATCGGGGATATAGAGTGCAATACAACAGTGCTTTAGGTCCCTATAAAGGCGGACTTAGATTTAATCCGACCGTTAACGAATCGATTTTAAAATTTTTAGGGTTTGAACAAATATTTAAAAATGCCTTAACCACTTTACCTATCGGCGGCGGTAAGGGAGGCAGTGATTTTGATCCTAAAGGAAAAAGCGATAATGAAATAATGCGCTTTTGTCAAAGTTTTATGACCGAATTATATCGTCATATCGGACCGGACGTGGATGTGCCTGCCGGTGATATGGGAGTCGGCGCCAGAGAAATAGGTTATTTATATGGACAATACAGAAGAATTAAAGGGGCGAGCGAAAGGGGAGTTTTGACCGGTAAAGGAATTGTTTACGGGGGTAGTTTAATCAGAAAAGAAGCTACCGGCTACGGATTAATTTACTTTATTGAAGAAATCTTAAAAGCTAACAATAAAAATCCTCAAGGTTTAAAAGCCATAGTGAGCGGAAGCGGCAATGTGGCTATTTATGCGGCTCAAAAGGCGAAAGAAATCGGCATAAAGGTTTTAGGGGTAAGTGATTCTAAAGGATTTATCTTGGATGATAATTTGGATTTGAACACAATTAAATTAATTAAGGAAGTTAAAAGAACTTCTTTAAAAGAATATGTGGAACTTTGTAATCATGGCGAATACTATGAAGGTTCAATCTATGATAAAGATATTAAATGTGATTTGGCATTACCTT
>JBHAFN010000139.1:0-4258 GCA_041856105.1 Bacillota bacterium | reverse complement strand
TTTTGGATGAGCCGACTGCCGGTTTGGATCCCGGCGGGGCAAAAAGTATGATGAAGCTGTTTAAAAAATTAAATGATGAGCATGGTAAAACGATAATTATCGTTACTCATGATATGGAGCAGGTATTAAAATATTGTGATGAGGTTGTGGTTATGTCGGGAGGAAAGGTTAAGCTGGTAAGTGCAGTTAAAGATTTTTTTAAAGACAGTAAACTTTGTCGCAGTTTAGGTATTCTTCCTCCTCATATAGTAAGATTAAAAGATCAATTGAGAGAAAAAGGCTATGTTTTAAGTGATGTTTTTGATCTGGATACGCTTTGTGATGAAATAAGCCTGCAGGTGAAAAATAATGAATAACATGACATTTGGGAAATATTTACCGTTAAATTCCGTTATTCATCGCATGGATCCTCGAGCTAAAATCATAACGATGTTAATTATGATTGTGGCAATATTTTTTCCTTCCGGTTGGTTAGGCTATGGAATTATCGGGGCATGTGTTTTATTTGTGTTGTTTTTGTCCAAACTTAATTTGAAGTTTGTTTTAAGAGCAATGAAGCCGATGTATATGATGATGTTATTTTTATTGGTGATTAATATCTTGGTAATTAAAAGCGGCGATTTATATTTCAGTTTTAAAGGGTTTACCGTTTATTCCGATGCGATATTTCAGACATTATACATCGTGGTAAGGTTGATTTTAATGATTATGATTACCACCACTTTAACGGCTACTACAAAACCTTTGGATTTAACTTTGGGAATTGAGGATTTATTAATTCCTTTGAAAAAGTTTAAAGTTCCCGCTCATGAAATAGCGATGTTAATCAGTATCGCTTTAAGGTTTATTCCCGATTTAATCGAGGAAACTCAAAAAATCATGAAAGCGCAGGCAAGCAGGGGTGTTGATTTGCAGGAGGGCAGCTTCAAAGAAAAAGTAATGGCGATTTTATCTTTAATCGTTCCTTTATTTGTATCGGCTTTGCAAAGAGCGGAGGATTTGGCCAATGCCATGGAAGCGAGAGGTTATGTTCCGGGGGCGTTTAGAACTCGCTATAAGGTTTTGAAGATGAATTTTAACGATTATTTACTGATGGGTTGCGGTTTGGTTTTGTTGGGCTTAATAATTTTGATTACGGGGTTTTATGGTCAGATATAAAGTTATTGTATCTTATGCGGGGGAAAACTATGTCGGATGGCAAAGTCAAAGGAAAGGGAAAAGTATCCAACAGGTTATTGAGAAGGTTATAGCCAAGATTGCCGATCGAGAAACTTTGATTGTGGCTGCGGGCAGGACGGATGCAAAGGTTAATGCCGTCGGGCAGACTTTTCATTTTGACAGTGATTTAATAATGGATGAATATAAGTGGGTATCCGCCGTTAACGGATATCTTCCCGATGATATAAGGGTTATCGATGTTGAAGAGGTTTCCGATTTATTTCATGCCCGATATAACGTTTTATATAAGCAATATGATTATTTTATCAACCTTGGTGAATATAACGTGTTTACCAGAAATTATGTTTTAAATCATCATTATAAATTGGATGTTGAAAAAATGAAGGAAGCTTCTAAATGTTTAATCGGTTATCATGATTTTACTTCTTATTGTGCAAACAGTTTGAGTACGCATCCTAATCAATGGCGTGAAATATTTAAAATCGATTTCAGCATTAAAGAGGATATCTTAAAGATTTCTTTTAAGGGAAAAGGTTTTTTAAGGTATATGGTAAGAATGATGGTAGGTACTTTAATAGAAGTAGGTAGGGGTAAACTTGGTGTTGATAAAGTAAAAGAGTTCTTAGAATTAAGAGATAAAGAGGTTGTAAAAAAGAATGCGCCTCCTAGCGGTTTGACTTTGCATGAAGTTGCTTATTTCAGAATGATTTATTTGGACGATAATATAATGGTTAGAAGCGTTCATAAAGAGGATTTAAGGTTATTGGATGATGAAAAATTGGACTTTGACAATTTATATGGAGTTTGTTTGAGAAATAAAGAAGGAATCTTAAGTTTATATAAATATAAAGAAGGAAATTTAGAATTGTTCAGGGGAGATTTTTTGTTGAGTGAGGAAATAAAAAGTAAAGCGGTAAATCACTTAGAAAAATCGTTGTTTTGATTGACTATTCGTGAAGAATTTTATACAATGGTAATCGGCAACTCATGCCAAATGTAGCCCCGGAAACTACGTTGGTTAAGGAGGAATTAAATTATGCGCCAAACAACTATGGCAAAACCAAGTGAAGTTGTTCGTCAATGGTACGTTGTTGACGGAACAGGATTGACTTTAGGACGTCTTGCGACTGAGGTTGCGACTGTATTAAGAGGTAAACATAAACCTACTTATACACCTAATGTTGATTGCGGTGATTATGTGATTATTGTCAATGCGGACAAAATTCAAATTACCGGTGATCAGGACAATAAGAAAAACTACTATAGCCACTCAATGTATCCGGGTGGTCTAAGAACAAGAAGTACAAGAACTATGAGAGAAAAATATACGGTGGAATGGGTTGAAAAAGCTGTTCGCGGTATGTTGCCTCATACAAAACTGGGGAATGTGATGAGAACTCATTTATTTGTTTATAAAGGTTCAGAACATCCTCATGCAGCTCAAAAACCTATTGAGTTAAAAATAAAAGGTTAGGAAGGAATAAGGACAAATGGTAACTAAGAAAAAATCTAATGTAACATACATTGGCACAGGTCGTCGTAAATCTTCAGTAGCTCGTGTCTTTATGACTCCCGGAACAGGTAATATCGTTGTTAATGAAAAGGTGTTAGAAGATTATCTTCCGCTTGCAACATTAATTATGGAAGTTAAATCTCCGCTTGTATTAACGGAAACCGCTGAACAATTTGATATTAAAATCAATGTTTACGGTGGAGGTTATTCAGGGCAAGCCGGAGCAATGAAACACGGTATTTCTCGTGCATTGCTTGAAGCGTCTGCAGATTATCGTCCGGCTCTAAAGGCTGCCGGATTCTTAACTCGTGATTCTCGTGTTAAAGAACGTAAGAAATACGGTTTAAAAGCGGCAAGAAGAGCACCTCAATTCAGCAAGCGTTAATTGAATTTAGGTTTACAACTTAAACTGTTTAATGACCCCGGAAAATGGAAGTTTTCCGGGGTTTTGCTATATAAAACTCTTTATTCCGTTTGGCAGAATTTGTATTGACTGATATGCTTTTTTAGTTAAAAATGAAGCGATTTCGGATTCCGGGAACGCTCAAAAAAATTTCGTCTGATTTTTTAAATGATTTATTTTTCACCGCATAGTTGCATATAATGAAACTATGTGGTGAAAATATGATAAAGACGACTGCCGTGCTTCTGGAAGATGGTTCTGCGAAGTCAAAACTTTCCCGTATGGCAGAGTCGTATCAAGGGGAGGGATTTGATTATATCTTTTATCTTTTTATGAGAGTGGCGGTAAATCAAAAGCATCTTCGGGAACGGCTGATTGACTCAGAGTGTATTTCGGCAGACGCAGACTGTTCTTTAGCAGAGATAAAAAAATGCCGGTAGATGGTTTTGACAGCATTGACCGACAGAATGTTGCGCCTTATATTCATGATACTTCCGTCTTGGATATCCGGAGTACTGTCTTTAAACAGATCAAGGACGGGTTGAAAACCTTCTAAAATCAGCATTTCAAATAATTTATGATCATCGCAAACTGGAAGACCTCATTCTTCATCGTGATAATGCAAATAAATATCGTTATTGGGATTTGCCCATTTACATCGCATTTTTCCGTCTTTCCATTCCATCGTCATATACCTGTCTTTCTTTTGGGGATTATCAGCATTTCGGTTTCTCACATTTTCCGCAGTTACTGCACCCGTTGCAAATCATTTGGCGACCGCAAGTATAACATTGTTTTCTGAATTGCGGTATGTGTCGCTGTTCTTGCGGTATCGGGTTATTCCAGTTATCATACAAAGCAAATTCCATTGGTTTGCCTTTGAAATTCACACCCGATTTATACGCCATTTCACTTTGTACTCTTTTATCCGGCATACGGTAAGTCTTTCCGTCTTTGACGAATACTGTTCCGGTTTCAATAAAACAAAAAGTTACATTGTAATTTATGCATTCCTGTTGCAGTGATGTTACCCATTCAAAATGGCAGGGACGTGAACCGTCATAGTTTTCCCCACCACATTTCACTCGTTCAATTTGTCCTGTAACAAGATACTTTTCAATACTGATGGGACCTATAAGAGGTGCGCACATAATTCCCTTGTG
>JBHAFN010000138.1:0-2644 GCA_041856105.1 Bacillota bacterium | reverse complement strand
CTCCAGCACCGACAACCACTGCTTCAGCTTCATCAAGAGCTTTTTGAAGCTTGTTTATGCCATCCGGTGTGTCGGTAATATATCGAGAATTCATCCCAAACATCACGCACACCTCCCCAAATTTACACCTTTATAGGACTTGTACCTATACACTGTTTCCTGTGTTTTCTTTGATTTCTTGTCTTCTGTTTTGTAACGCAATGCATATAACAGGGGAGTATTGAAACCCGAACCCAAATCCAAAAATAACACTTTATCATCTTTATGCTTAAACAAAAAATCACTATATCTTTTATCGGCAATAACCCAACCCTTATCCTGTACAAAACTGTCATCCGCTCTTAAATTGGTAGTCATAGGTTTTTTACATCTTGGACATAAGGGAATATGGTTAAAAGATATTTTCATTTTCAACCTTTTAAAATCAACGCTTTCATCCTTTATCCCTTTTTCATCTATCTCAAACCCTTGATCAATAAGCATATCTTTTACCATATATTCATTATCATACGTTTCATCATGACAAGGCACACTACATTGAAACAACCCGTAATCACCCTGTGTATAAAATAATCTTTCTTTGTCAAAGCCCGCTTTTTGAAAACAGTGATCGACATTGGTAGTTATTACAAAATAATCCTTATCTTTAATTAAAGCATACAGTTTTTTATACAAACCGTCGGCAATATCCACATATCTGTTCACAAATATTTGTCTGCTCCACCAAGCCCATTTTTCCTCTAAGCTTTCAAACTTATAAAACCCACCGCTATACATATCATGAATGTTATATTTATCCGAAAAATCCTTAAAGTATTTATAAAACCTCTCTTTATCATACTCAAAACCCGCCGATGTGGATAATCCGGAACCCGCCCCGATAATAACCACTTTTGTTTCTCTTAACAACTTTTTAAGTTTATTTATTCCGTCTTCGGTTTCATTAAAAATCAATTTACTCATTATTATTCCTTCTTTCTTTAAATAAAGCATCATAAATTTTTTTATCTTCATCCGTAAATACGTTAAAAACCACTTTTAATTTACAATTATTTTCCTTAAGAAAAACCCTAACCGTCTTTAAAGCAATTTCCGCAGCTAAATCCTTAGGAAATCTAAACTCCCCCGTAGAAATACAACAAAAAGCGATACTGTCCAAATTATGCTTTACAGCTTCTTTTAAACACTCTATATAACAAGATTTCAACTGTTTTACTTTTATATCATCTACCACATCATAAATGATCGGTCCTACGGTATGAATAACATACAAACAAGGTAAATTATAGGCGGGAGTAATTCGAGCAAGACCGGTATCTTCCAAATTATCCTGCATTATTTCATCACAATAACAACGAAGTTGCACTCCCGCATAAGTATGAACGGCATTGTCTATACATTTATGATTAGGAATAAAACAACCTCTCATTCTGTTGTTGGCGGCATTAACTATTGCGTCTACCTTTAATAAGGTAATATCCCCTTGCCAAAGATATAGATTATCTTCCGTTTCATCCCAATCATTTACATCGACAATCCCTTTGCTTTTTATTTCTTCTTGAAGATAATCATTTTGAACTTTAATAAATACATCACTTGTTTTTTTAGGCTCTCTGATATTCAATAACGCCCTCAATAACTCTTTCTGTTTTAATGCGTCAGAAGGTATCTCAAGATTAGCCAACTCCTCATTTTCATTTAATAAACAGTTTATTAAAAACAATCTTCTCTCTTCCTGATTCATAATGATACCCTCCTAACAAAAAGTTGTAAGTTTAATTCTTACAACTTTATTATCAATCATTCGATTTGTAATGTCAATAATTACATCTTCTCGATATATTTTTTTGTATCTTCAAACACCTTATCCAAAGTTATCCGACTTAAAGATTTTTCCAAGGTATTTTGTACATAATCCAATTTATCATCCAAAACATTATGAATATTTCTTCCTACCGGGCATTGAGTACTCGGATTTTCATGAAACCCGAACAACCGGTCGTCATCCAGTGCCTCTACCGCCTTAAAAATATCCAGTAAAGTAATTTCTTCAGTCGGTTTAATTATCTCTATTTTTGAACTTCCCCGTTTGGTATATACGATACCGTCTTTTTTAAGCATTAAAAGTATTTGTCTAATTATTACCGGATTGACATTAACGCTTTTAGCCAAAAAAGAACTGTTGATTTTTTCCTTGTCTTTAAAAGTATCAATGCAAGCCAACATATGAACAGCTATTGTAAACCTACTGGATATTTGCACAAAAAACCTCCGATCACTTCCTTAATTGTAACATCATTTTATATCCTGACAAATCTTTATTTTATGACACAATAAAAGGCATAATATCTTAATTGGTGCTGTGTCCTATGTTTTTACCTACACTTGGTTCTCAAGAATCATTATTATTCAATTTTTAATAGAATAATTCTTTCTTCAAAAGAAAATCCATCTTTTATTAATATATATTCACCTTTCATTAATTTATAATATGAATAATCCGAAGTTGAAGAAGGCAATTTATCAATTAAATTATTATTTAAATCAACAATAATAGAATTATGCTTTAAAGTAATAGTTTCATTTTCTTTGAAAGTCCATGTTACAAAATATTTTGATTTTATAATGGTAATACAATCATCTT
>JBHAFN010000137.1:0-2893 GCA_041856105.1 Bacillota bacterium | reverse complement strand
TCCATGATTTTCACATCAGGCATATATTCCTTCACATAGCGGTTGATCTTGCGATAAGAGGCCACATTGGATAAACTCGATAGACATTCTGTCGATGTGAGGCCATTATCTCGGCCATTTTTTGTATGAGTTTCCAATATAAATCGGAATAAGGCTCTACTTCTTCATTGTTATTCATGTAGCTCAATATCTTTGGATTGGAGTGAACCGACCAATTGGTAACCCATAAAGGGGACTTACCCAACGTCACAGGATAGACCCGAATGTAAAATTCTTTTGCCCACTGTTCCTCGCGTTCATCCACCACGCCTGTAATCACCACCTCTCCTTTGTATATGCCCGGAACGACCTCTCTGCCTATTGGGACGCTTATCCAGAGTGGCTGTGGCTCTCCCCGTTCAATAGAAAACGCGGAGTCCGGCAAGATTGGGTCAGGGAAATAACCGCTGACCGAACGAATGATGTCGTCAGACGGTGGATAATAGGATATCCAACCCACCCACAAGTAGCCCCATCAAGAGAAGCGTGTTCTGAACGGATCTCCTTGATAAAGGCCTTCATATCACAAATATCTTTGCTCCCTTTTAGTACAATCTGTATAGAAGCCGTCTCCCCTCTCGCAACTCGAATGGTATCCAATTCATCACGAAAATAAGTTTGTTCTTTTAAAACTTTTTTTAGAGGATCTACCTGGTACATATATAAATCCACTGCCTGCGCGTTGAGATCAAGAGCGATTATAAAAACCGGCATGAAAAATACACCATTTCTCATGAAATTATTTCTGATCACGGATATCATAAAGCAGTTCTTTCATTAAAAAATGAGTAAATCATATCACTCCTTACTTATTTATAAGATATGTCAACGTTTCCCTGAACATCTAACTTATCCCCCGCTCCTGTTATTTTTTCACCATTATAAGTAACATTATCAAAGATAAGGTTGGTAATCCAACTGTTATTTGTTTTTATACTCGACTTATATTTATAACCTTTGGAATCCAATATCCTGACATTCTGCAGCAAGACGTTTTGCATGGTACCTCCCCGAGGTTGCGGAGTCTGTTCTATACATATCGGCCTTCCCGTTGCCTGAAGATTATCTATTTCTATGTTACGGAAGGTAATATTATCCATCAATGCAGCTCCGCCGCCGTGCTGTTCCTGCTGTACAATAGATATGGCAGCCCGGAAATCACCATCTCCGCTGGGCTGCTCAAGTACTACACAGTTTTCGAAAAGACAATTATTAATGGTTCCAGTTCCCCATGTCCAATCACCACATTCGGGACCAACCATAACGCCCCGGGCATAATCACTCCAGAACAGACAATTACGCACGGAGATATCTTTGGTATCGGTATAAAAATCACGGAGAATTTTCAATGTAATACAATCGTCGTATGTACGTATAAAACAATCGTTTATTGTAGCCTCTGACACACTGCACAGATCTATACCGTCACCGTTCAAAATCCAGCAAATCATATTGATATTATCAATTTTCAGATGATTTACACTGAATAGCGCTATAGTCCAACTGGGCGAGTCAATAATTGTTATACCGCTTAATGTAAGGTTATTTACATCCCTGGCTTCAATCAATACTGGTCCTTCGGCATAAATACTTCCAATATGCGGTAGTTTCTCTCCAGAAAGAACCCCCCGCCCGGTAATAGTGACATTGTTGCCTAATACTTTAATATTCCCATACACAACAGCATCTTCATCAATGTAAAGGGTTTCATTTTCGTATAATTTAATTTCGCCTGCAATATGTTCTCCTGCTGCATAATATTTTACATTATTTTCACTTTGGGTCAGTCTATTTTTATCGGGTCGATTGGGATACATAAACAAATTATGATACCTGTCCTCGTCAAACTCAACGGAAACTTTCCTTTTCTCCCAGTCCGAAAGGATGAATTCAACGGTATTTTCATTATATTTAACGGGATTGATCCCATAAGAAGTAGGACGTACCTTTACACTGTTAAACAACCCCTTGCGCTTCTGAACACGTATTTTAACAGGCCCCTTGAAGTCATCGATGAAATTAACGTAACACATCGTGTCACGCAACTTTTTTGAATTGTTCCAATCGTTCCATATTTTGCCATGGTAACCAGGGGCATTGGAACAAAGGGCATTGCGCACTTCTACGCTTTTCCATTTATTATCCTGAAAAACATACACATTATAATAATCATTTACATCCTGATATGCATCGTCGCCCGGTAATAGATTGAAGAAATTCTCCCGCTCCTCAGTCCAGTTATTTTCTCCATAACATGTTCTCCTAAGCTCCAGGCTATACGAGTTCTCTTGTGTATATCGGGTAAAATCTACATTCATTTCCAGCTGTAATCCTGCTCCGATACCTTTTGAGATATCCATTGAGCCAGACAGAGAAGAATGCTTAAATTTAATTGTGTAATTTAACTCCCATTTATCTTCGGGTTTCATCATTGGAAATAAGACATACTGCTTCCCTGTTTCCTGCCGGGGGATGTCGATTTTTTTATCTTGTAGCGTGTTTAAGAACTCGGTTTTCCCTGAAGAGAGGTAAAACACGTCGGCCATTTTGGGTACTAAAAAAGAAAAGGAAGCCAATGAGTCGGGGGCGTTTAACAAGTTCACGGTTATCTCGGAAGTCAACGGAACCATCTTCAGTCTGTTTTTTTCGTTTAAAACACCATGATTGAACCATATCCGGGGAACATTACCGTTTACATCAGCCACCGACAAATAATACTCTATGGAAGAATGTCCGGGGGTTGTGTGGCTGAACTCAATATTTTCACTGCTCTCATAGCTTACTGCCGTCATTCTATCGCCTCCTTTCACGTTTGCAGCGCGAAGCGAATTTTCATTTTGTGTCATCTTTATAT
>JBHAFN010000136.1:0-5368 GCA_041856105.1 Bacillota bacterium | reverse complement strand
GATACGCAAGCTGTTATATTAAAAAAATAAATGGAGATTTTTTCTCCATAATGGGTATGCATTTAAATTTCATCTATGAAACCTTAGAAGAAATAAAAGCCAAATTAAATGGTGCCGACACCCAGAATTGAACTGGGAACTGATCCTTACCATGGATCTGTTTTACCATTGAACTATGTCGGCGCTTTTATATAATACCAAAAACTTTATAATTTTAAAATACCTAAATGATAATTATCAAATTAAAGGAGGTTTATTGATGATAAAACTGATTATGAGCGATATGGACGGTACTTTACTTTCTGATGATGAATCTATTCATCCTAATAATATTGAAGCGATTAACAAAGCCAAATCAAAAGGAATATTATTCGGAATAGCTACAGGCAGAGATTATCTTTCCATGATCCATATATTAGATAAATATAACGTATCTTTTGATTATGCCGTAATCGGCAACGGAGCGATGTTTATCGATAAGGACGGCAATTGCTTATTAAATTCATTTTTAGATAAGAAAATGTTTTTATCCGTAGTCAATATTTTAAATAATTTAAATTTACCCGTCATGATTTTCACTACCGACGGTTATTATTCGACAAACCCTGCCTATACAAGAAAAATATTGATAGAAAGAAGCTGTAAGAATTTAAATTTAAAATATGAAGATTTTATTGTCGGCAATAAAACGGCTAATCATGCGGCTATGAATTTAAAGCCTGTCGATAATATCGATGATTTTTTAAATAAGGATATAAACATTATTAAAATAGAGTCGTTTTCATTAGATTTAGATTTAATAAACCAAGCAAGAAAAAGATTTTTAAAATCAGATGACATATCGATTTTACAGTCATTTTATGACAACATCGAAATAACAAACAAAACGGCTTTAAAAGGTAGCACCTTACATGAAGGCATAAAATTGTTGAATATCGATAATGACGAAGTAACGATTGTCGGAGATAACTTAAACGACATTTCTTTATTCAAACTGTTTAAACATTCCTATGCCCCAAATACAGCCGTACCCTACATAAAAGAAAAAGCTTCTAAAATTGTTTGTTCAAATAATGAAGGCTGTCTGAAAGAAGTGATTGATATTGTTTTAAAAGATTTTGATTAAATATCCGATAAATAACTTTCCTTGCATATTCTTCTTCTTTACTTTATAATATGAAAATGATTTTCAAATTGGAGGATAACTATGCGGGCAAATTACAATACAAGACAAAAAGAAATTATCCTTGAGTACTTAAAATCTTTAAAAGACAAACACGTAACGGTAAATGAAATTAAAGAATATATAAGTTTAAAAGGAGAAAAAGTAGGACTTACCACTATTTATCGTCATCTGGATAAGCTGATTGAAAGCGGCTTGGTAGATAAAATAAATATGGATAATACCGCCGTATTTGAATATATTGAAGCCGGTCATGATACATGTCATTTAAAGTGTGAGGTTTGTAATAAACTGATTCACTTTCAATGTGATGAGTTAAGTCATGTAAGCAATCATATGTTTAAGGATCATGGATTCAGGATTAATTCCAACAAAACCATCTTCCATGGTATATGTGATAAATGCACCGATTTAAAATAATTTTCATTTGTCTATGTCTTGTCAGTATTCCTATCTTACATTCATTTCATCATTGTGAAAATGAAGAAACTTGTATGATATGTGCACAGGTAAAAAGAATTCAAAAAGAAATTCTTTGGTTAATTCCGCTTGTTGTTATAAATAGCAGTATAACTTTTCCGATTATTCGAATAATTAAAAAAGAAGTTAAACAAGTTATATATCATTGTCCGATTATTGAAAATATAAGAATGAATAATTAATTATCCTCAAATATTTTGAAATTGAAAAGAAGGAGAGAAATTAATGAAAAATAAATTTATTGTAATAATAAGTACTTTATTATTGCTTATTACAGGATGTTCAACAAATACCGCATCAACCCAAGATTCTAAAAAACTAAAAGTAGTTACAACCATTTTCCCGCCATATGACTTTACAAAAGAAATTTCTCAAGGTCTGGTTGATGTAAAGATGTTACTTAAACCGGGCGCCGAAAGTCATTCATACGAACCCACTCCCCAAGACATCAAAGATATTCAGGATGCCGATTTATTTATCTATACCGGCGGAGAAAATGATTATTGGGTAGAAACCATTCTGGAATCATTTAAAGATAAAAAACCGCAAGTCATTAAAATGATTGATACCGTGGAAGTAAAAACGGAAGAAATTATTGAAGGTATGGAACATGAACACAATCATGACCACGACCACGAACATGATGAAATTCATTTGGAAGATATTCAGGATCGCCCGTTGAGCGATTTTCAAGGAAGTTTTATCACCCTTACGGATTTTATCGAAAGAGGAATATTGGATGAAGTCTTAGAACATCATGCCGAAGAAGAACAGGTAACTTTGGAAAAAATAAAGGAAGAATATTTAACTTTATTTAAAACCGAATATAAAAATATAAGCATCAGTGAAAACGGAGTAACTTTAACTGACAGCGAAATTCCCTATACTTATAACGGCTATAAAACCGTAGAAACCGAAGATGGAGAAATTGCCGGCGTATGGTATATATATGAAAGCAACTCAAGCCCTAAATACATTGCCCTTAGCGATCATGAAATAAGCTCCCAAAATGAACATGAAGGAGTTAAACATTTACACATGGCTTTCTTGGAAGATTTAGAACAATTAAATAATTTAGCAAACATTCCTTTCTATGTAGACGCAAGCGCTACTGATGAACAAATTGTCGCTACATTCAATCATGAATCCGAAGGAGAAATCGATGAACACGTTTGGACTTCTCCAATAAATGCGATTAAAATTGTGGAAGCTATTAAAACTAAATTAATAGAATTGGATCCGACCAATAAAGATGCTTATGAAACAAATACGACTGCCTATGTAACCAAACTTAAAGAATTAGATGCATCTTTCAGGGAAGTGATAAATTCCTCAGCAAATAAAACCGTTATCTTCGGAGATAGATTTCCATTCAGATATTTTGCCGATGAATACGGATTAAGTTATTATGCCGCTTTCACGGGATGTTCTACCGATTCCGAAGCAAGCCCGCAAACAATAGCTTTCTTAATTGATAAGACAAACAGTGAAAACTTGCCGGTGGTATTCTCTATTGAATTGTCTAACGGTAAAATTGCGGACAGTATTGCCGAAGCTACGGGAGCGAAAAGATTAACATTATATTCCTGTCATAATGTTACTAAAGAACAGTTGGAAAGCGGAGCATCATATTTATCTATGATGCAGGAAAACGTCGAAAGTTTAAAAGAAGCTTTAAAATAAAGAAAGAGGTGTAAGATGAGCCTAATCTCATGTAAAGATTTATCCTTCTCATATGACGGAATTTACGCTTTAAGAGATGTAAATTTTGAAATAGAGAATCATGATTACTTATGTATTGTCGGAGAAAACGGAGCAGGTAAAAGTACCTTACTTAAAGGAATATTGGGACTTAAAAAACCGTTAAGCGGTACTATCGAATTTGACAAAAACTTAAAAAATAATGAAATAGGTTATTTATCCCAACAATCAACTTCCCAAAAGGATTTTCCGGCAAGTGTGTATGAAGTGGTTCTTTCAGGATGCTTAAACAGATTAGGCTTTAAACCTTTTTATGGAAAGAAAGAAAAAGAAATCGCTCTTGAAAACTTAAAAAAGCTGGGAATATCCACCCTAAAAAATAAAAGCTTTAAAGAATTGTCCGGAGGACAACAACAAAGAGTTTTACTCGCCAGAGCTTTATGTGCCACAAAAAAATTATTGATTTTGGATGAACCGGTATCGGGCTTGGATCCTATTGTAAGAAATGAACTGTACGAAATAATTGAAATGATTAATAAGGAATTAAAGATAGCGATTATTATCGTTTCTCACGATATCGAAGGTTCCATAAATAACGCAAATAAAATCTTACACATTAATACAAATCAGTTATTTTTCGGAACTAAAGAAGATTACTTGAAATCCGAAACAGGCAAAAGGTTTTTAGGAGAAAAACTATGATAAATACAATATCGGAAATGCTGAGTTATTCTTTTATGGTAAGAGCTATACTGGTAGGCACATTTGTGGCTCTGGCATCATCATTGTTGGGAGTAAGTCTGGTATTAAAAAGATTCTCGATGATTGGGGACGGATTATCCCATGTCGGCTTCGGTACTTTAGCTTTAGCCACGGCTTTAAATGCCGCCCCGTTAACGGTTTCCATACCGATTGTCGTTTTAGCCGCATTTTTATTATTAAGAATAAGTGAAAGCAGTAAAATAAAAGCCGATGCGGCGATTGCCTTAATATCCACAGGTTCCTTGGCTGTCGGGGTTATGATTGTTTCCAAGACGACCGGAATGAATACCGATGTATGCAATTATCTGTTTGGAAGTATATTGGGTATTTCCAAACTGGACGCAAGAATAAGCATTATTTTATGTATAGCGGTAATAGCGGTCTTTATCTTATTCTACAATAAGATATTCTCTATAACCTTTGATGAACAGTTTGCCATGGCAACCGGAACCAACTCAAAATTTATCAATATGCTTATCGCCATGCTTACCGCCTTGATAATCGTTCTCGGAATGAGAATAATCGGTTCCTTATTAATCTCCAGCTTAATCGTATTCCCTTCCTTAACTTCAATGAGGTTATGTAAAAAATATAAAACCGTTATAATTAATTCCGTAATTATTTCGCTGCTATGCCTATGGATAGGAATGTATTTATCTTATACCTTGGATACTCCTTCAGGCGCAAGCATAGTTATATGCAATATTATTGCTTTCTTTATTTATTGGGGGATACAATTAATTAAAGGAAGATTAGTTCATGAAAAATAAATTAGTAATGTTATTGTTATCGATTTGTATTGCGGGATGTACCCCTAAAAGAGTGATGTTGGATGCCGTAGTGGTAACCCCTACTACAAGCGTTGACGCCGATCTTGTATTAGATACTCCCGCCCCAACCGCTTTGCCGGAAAACAGCGATATTGAAACTGACGGTAAAGAAGTTTTGGAAATTACCGAAAAGCTTTACATTGCCCAAATAAATGACATCTTCTATAACTTTGAAGATTATGAAGATAAGATTATTGTTGTGGAGGGAATGTTTTCCATCTTTAAATCTTTAGACGGAAAGTCGGAAGTACCGGTAGTTTTCAGATACGGTCCCGGATGTTGTAATAATGACGGATGGGGAGGATTTTTATTAAACTATGATCAGGAATTCCCCAAAGAAAATGATTGGATTAAGGTTATCGGAACTCCTTATATCGTCGAAAACGGAGCGTATAAAGACTTATATTTAAAT
>JBHAFN010000135.1:0-2934 GCA_041856105.1 Bacillota bacterium | reverse complement strand
CTAAAACGGCTTTTTTTGCTATAATACCTCTATGAAAAATAAATTTATGTATACAAACGATAATAAACGCTACCACACGTTTAATTATTATCTGAAAAACAAATACAACCGCAAAGTGGCTAAAATCCCTCTAGATGCCGGATTTACCTGTCCTAATCGGGATGGCAAAAAAGGTTATGGCGGTTGTATCTTCTGTTCCGCAAGAGGCAGCGGCGAATTTACCGTTAAAGAACCTGATTTGGCTCATCAATATGAAATAAGTAAAAAATTGATTGAAAATAAATGGCCCGATGCCAAACACATCGCTTATTTTCAGGCATATACCAATACATACGGCAGTTTAGACAAAATCAAGGAAATGCTTAAACCGTTTATATCCAACAAAGACGTTGTCGCCATCGCCATTGCCACAAGACCGGACTGTCTTGAACAGGAAAAAATAGACTACTTAAACAGTCTGTGTTCCCATAAAGAAATATGGATTGAGCTGGGCTTGCAGACGTCAAACGATAATACCGCCAAAAAAATTAACCGAGGACATGACTTCGCCTGTTTAAAAGATTGCCTTTATCGTTTACAACCCACCGATATTAAAACCTGTATTCACATAATCAACGGCTTGATTGATGAAACAAAAGAAGATATGCTTCAAACAATTAAGGATATAAAATATTTACCCTTTGAAGCCATTAAAATCCATATGTTAAGCATTACTAAAGACGCTCCCCTAAAGAAATTATATTTAAATAAGCCTTTTAAACTTCTGACAAGAGATGAATATGTAGATATCGTTGTAGAACAATTAAGACACTTAAGCCCTGAAATTATTGTTCAAAGGCTGACCGGCGATCCCGTAAAGGAAGAATTAATTGAACCGAAATGGCTTATTAAAAAAACCGTAGTGCTGAATGAAATAGATAAACTGATGGCCAAAAAAGATTATTATCAAGGTGATTTATATTGAAAAAAGAAGCTTACGCTTCCTTTTTTCATGTTTATATTTAAGGGATAGAATAATTTACATAACTACTAAGGGGGATAATTATGTAGGCAAGTTATTAACTTGCTGTAAATAATATATCAATTTACTACGGCTATAATATGTTACAATTATGGAAAACTATGTGAAATAAGGAGGAATTATGTTAAAAATCGCCGTTACCAATCGCACAAATATAAAAGAACAATATACCTACAATCGAGTAAATAAAAATTATTTCGATGCCGTTCTTAAATCAGGCGCCTATCCTTTTATGTTACCTAATGCCGATTATGAAACTCTAAAGGAAATGATGAAAGAAATGGACGGTTTAATTATTACCGGAGGGGTTGATATCCATCCGTCGTTATACAACGAAGAAATAACCTATGCAAAAGACTGTAATATTGAAGATGATCTAAATGATCTAAGGCTTATTAAAATATGTCTGGAACTTAATAAGCCTATTTTAGGTATATGCAGAGGTTTACAAATAATCAATGTCTATTTTAAAGGAACCCTTTATCAGGATTTAAATAAAGAAGGATTAACCGAAACAATTCATGATCAGGAACTGAATAAAAACGGATTTATCTATACCGCCGATTTTAAAGACGGAAGCGTCATGCATGATATATTTCAAAATCAATATCATATCAACAGTTTTCATCATCAGGCGATTAAAAAGCTCGGCAATGGTCTTGATGTAACCGGAATAAGTGAGGACAATGTAATTGAAGCCGTAGAGTTAAAAAATAAAATTCTGGCTGTACAATGGCACCCCGAACAGCTGATCAGCAATGAAAAGCATTTAAATTTATTTAAAGTTTTTAACAATATTTGCTTATCGAATAAGACGAGATAAATTATCCACAATATAAGTGGGATGAATATTCAAGGTATAACAATCCTCCATATTATTAACCCCCGTTGTTACAAGCACGGTATCTATGCCGGAGTTTTTTCCTAAGATAATGTCCGTTTCTAAATTATCACCGACAATAATAATATTTTCCTTATTTACCCTTGTATATCGTAAAGCGCCTTCTATAATGGCGGGATGCGGTTTTCCTATCTTAACGGCTTCCTGATTGCTGGCATATTCAAACATCGCCACAATCGAACCGTTGCCGATATTATAGCCGTCTTGCGATAAAAGAATGCGATCATTGTTTGTCCCGACCAGCTTGGCTCCGTTTTTCAACGCTCTTAACGCATAGCTGTAATCTCTATAAGTCGCATTGCGATCCAAGCCTACAAATAAAAAATCGGGATAATCAGGATCAATGGTAAACCCGCTGTCCAATAATGCGTTTTTCATACCCTCTTCTCCGATATATGCAGCTTTATTTTTATGCGGATACAATCTGGCAATCGTATCTGCCGCAGCCATGGCGCTTGTATAAAACATTTCCGGTTTAATATTTTTAAATCCCATTTTAAGCATATGTCTTGCAGCCTGTTCAGGCGTTCTGGACGCATTGTTGGTTAAAAAAATAAAACCGATGTTGTTATTGATTAAATAATCTATAAATTCTTTAGCTCCGGGAATTATCTTTGTTCCTTCATACATCGTACCGTCCAAATCAATCATGTAAAAGTTATTTTTATCCATCTCTTTCTCCCTAATCTTCCATTTATTAATATCATATTTTTATACAAATAGTATATAATATATTTTTAGGAAGGGAGTCGGAAATGAAAATTCAATATAAAATTTTAAGTATATTTATTTTATTTTGTACATTAGTTGCCGGGCTTATTTATGACAGCCGCTATATCGCTCCCAAACGCTTTGTAACAAGGTATGAAATCGCCTCTTCAACCAGAATTCCATCCGGTTTAAATGATTTGAACATTTTATTTTTCAGTGATTTGCATTACGGATTGTATATGGATTCTGAAAGAATGAGCGATTTGGTTAATACAATTAATAACGCCGGTCCCGATGTCGT
>JBHAFN010000134.1:0-5532 GCA_041856105.1 Bacillota bacterium | reverse complement strand
TTCTTTTTTAAGATACTCATCTATCTGAGAAGCTATATAATTCATATCACCGGCTTCCCCATTAGATTCATTAACCACATAATCAACAATTTTCTTTTCTTTTAAATCAAAACTGGTAAGCTTCATCACTTCCGCCGCCTCTTTTGCCTTACTGCCGTCTTTCCATAAGATTGACGCAAACCCTTCCGGGCTTAAGATGGAATAAATCGCATTTTCCAACATGATAATTCTGTCTCCAACACTCAAAGCCAATGCTCCGCCGCTTCCCCCTTCACTGATAACCACACAAATAATCGGTACTTTTAGTGATGAGAACGTAGCCAAGCAAGTCGCAATAGCTTCGGCTTGCCCCCTTTCCTCCGCACCTTTTCCGGGATACGCCCCGCTTGTATCGACAAAGGTAATAATTGGTCGATTGAACTTTTCCGCCTGCCTTGCCGCTCTTATCGCTTTTCGATAGCCCTCCGGATTATTCATCCCAAAATTTTTAAGCAGATTTTCATTTACATCTTTCCCTTTAGACTGAGCAATGATTGTTACCGGTAAACCATGGAAGGTTCCGATTCCCGTAATCATTGATTTATCATCCCCGAAATGTCTATCGCCATGAAGCTCATAAAACTCTTCAAACAGAATATTAATAAAATCCTGCGATTTTAGACGGTTGGGATCTCTGGCAATACAAACTCTTTCCCAAGCACTTAATCCTTTCATCGATTACCTCCATGAAGTCTTAATAAATTCCCCAAGGTTTCCTTCAACATTTTTCTTTCCACGATCATATCCACAAAGCCCTTTTCCTGTAAAAATTCCGCTTTCTGAAATTCATTGGGTAAAGTTTCATTAATGGTTTTTTCAATAACCCTTCTTCCGGCAAACCCGATTAAAGCATCCGGTTCCGCAATGATAATATCACCAAGCATGGCAAAGCTGGCACTTACTCCTCCCGTAGTAGGATTGGTAAGAACGGAAATATATAACCCGCCTTTTTCATCAAATCGTTTTATCGCCGAACTTGTTTTAACCATTTGCATTAAAGAAATAATTCCTTCTTGCATTCTTGCTCCGCCGCTGGAAGAAAAAATAATTAAAGGAAGATCTTTTTTGGTTGCCAATTCAATAATTCCGGTGATTTTTTCTCCAACAATACTCCCCATACTTCCCATCATAAATCTGGGATCCATTATTGCCATTGCCAAGCTGATGCCGTGAATTTTGGCGGTGCCTGTCACTACCGCTTCATTTAGTCCGGTACTTTCTCTGGCAACTTCCAATTTTTGATCATAGCCTACAAATTTTTCTTTATTTACCGTTTTTAAGTTTCCGTCTATTTCTTCAAAACTCCCAATGTCGGTAATTTGTCTGATTCTTTCATTAGCGGAAATCACAAAATGATGTCCGCATCCGGGACATACATATTTATGTTCAATTAATTCCATATAGGGAATACTATAATTACAACGATCACAGTTTTTAAAAATATTATCCGGAATATCTCTTTTAACTGCCGATTGACTGGTTTTTCCTTGGAATTTTTTAAACAAGGCAATTCTTTCCTGTCTTTTTTTAAATAAACTCTCCATTTTCTTTCAGCTCCTCAATTATTTCTCTTGCAAAACCGGTGCTATATTTTCCATCGATAAATTTTTTATGATGCATGATCAGATAATGAAATTCTTCATTGGTTTCTATCCCGTCCACAATCAGCTCTTCCAAGGCAATTCTCATTTTTTTAATACATTCAAGCCGAGTAGGAGCAAAAGTAATAATTTTAGCTAACATGGAATCATAGAAAGGAGAAATTTCTCCCCCGGTATAAGCTGCCGTTTCTATTCTTACTCCTTTTCCTCCGGGTAAATTTAAGAAATTAATTTTTCCCGGCGAAGGTTTAAAGTTTTCTTTTGGATTTTCCGCATTGATACGACATTCTAAAGCATAGCCGTTTAGCTTGATATCTTTTTGTTTAAGATTCAATTTCTGATTATCCGCAATTTTAATTTGATACTTAACTATGTCTATTCCCGTAATCATTTCACTGACCGGATGTTCAACCTGAATTCTTGTATTCATTTCCATAAAGTAATAATTACCGTTACCGTCCAATAAAAATTCAATGGTTCCTACCGAATCATAACCCACATGTTTACATGCCTTAACGGCATCTTCACACATTTTTTTTCTTATTTTATTATCCAGAATAAAACATGGCGCTTCTTCAATCATTTTCTGATTGTTTCTTTGGAACGAACAATCTCTTTCATAAAGATGTACCACATTACCGAACTTATCGCCCATAACCTGTACTTCGATATGTTTAGGGTTTTCAATGAATTTTTCCACATAGATTTCATCATCGTTAAAGTTGGCCATTGCTTCTTTCTTAGCCGCATGGTAGGCATTTTCAAATTCACCGGCTTCTTGGACAATTCGCATTCCTTTACCGCCACCGGCATTACTGGCTTTAATCATTACCGGATAGGTAATTTCACGAGCTTTTTCAAGCCCTTCTTTTATCGATTCAATCTTTTGTTTGCCTCCGGGAATAACCGGTACTCCCGCTTCAATCATCAGATTTTTAGATTCGATCTTATTGCCCATTTTTTCAATTAATTCGGGACTTGGGCCAATAAAAATAAAGCCGCATTCTTGGACAAGTCGGGCAAATTTAGCGTTCTCACTTAAAAAACCGAACCCCGGATGTATGGCATCACATCCTGTATTACTTGCGGCTTGGATAACATTTCTTATATTTAAATAACTGTCTTTAGCTTTACCGGGTCCGATACAAACGGCTTCGTCAGCCAATTGAACATGGAGAGAGTTTTTATCTATGGTGGAATAGACGGCTACCGTAGATATTCCCAGCTCTTTACAACATCTAATTATTCTGACCGCAATTTCCCCTCTGTTGGCAATCAATACTTTTTTAATCATTTAACTTCCTCGACAAGCATTAACTTTTGATCAAATTGAATCATATCTCCGTCATTAACCAAGATTTCCTTAACAATCCCGTTTACTTCCGATTTAATTTCATTAAGGATTTTCATTGCTTCTACAATACATAAAACATCACCAACTTTAATCTCTTGACCGACACTTACAAACGGAGCAGATGTGGGAGAGTTTGCTTTGTAGTATGTTCCTACAATTGGTGATTTAATTTCGGTATAGTTATGTCTTACTTCTTGTTTTACTTCCTTAGCAAGGGGAACTTCATAAGTAACGCTTTCCATTTTTTTAGAAAGTTTTATTTTAAAATCATCTGATTCCAGTTCAAGATCACTTACTTTACTTGCTTCAAATATCTCAATAATCTTTGTAATATTCTTTAAATCCATCTTATACTCCCTTTTGAAAAGTGAGCTGAAAACACTAGCCCACTATTTTTTTGATTCAATTATATCGATAATATCTTGTACGGTTTTTAGATTTGCCAACTCTTCATCTTCAATTCTAATACCGAAGTTTGATTCCAACTCTAATGATAGTTCAACTGCCGAAAGAGAATCAATTCCCAAGTCATCACTAAGGGATGCCTCCGGTTTAATTAAATTTTCATCCACATTAATTGATTCAACCAATACTTTTTTTACTTGTTCTAACATAATATCCTCCAGATAAGTTACTTTGAATATCAAAGTGTATATATTATATATACTTTTATTATCAAAGTAAATAGCAAACTCTCGTTTATCACAAATATTTCATAATTGGAAAAGACTGATTTATTGATTTAATAAAGTTAGACTAAAACAACCGATTTTACCTGTTATTTTGTTAAATGATAATTTTTTTTAAATAGTATCAATTTATTTTTAATCCGATTAACAGTTTTAATTGCATATTGATTAGCTTTATAGTCTTAAATAAAAAAACCAATCATCTGTAAGACAATTAGTTTTAATTTGTCAGTTCCTCTTAATTTTAACTCTTTTACTAACTTCCGTCGCAACAATACAAGATAATATATCTCCGGGTAAAAATATCAGAAATAAGTTAAATATTATCCAATTAAGCTCATATGACTTTTGGTGAATTGTATATTGAATAAAAGCGAAATAGATCATCCCCATAACGTATATGATCAACATACCGATCAAACTTAAAACGAGTTTATTATCTATCTTCTCTTTAAATTGACCGATAAATATTACACATAACATAAAGCCGATAAGATATCCGAATGTCGGTTGATAGATATAATTCAATCCTCCGCCTCTTGCAAAAACGGGAATACCGATTAAACCGATAAACAAATACAATAAAACGCTATATAACGCTTCTTTTTTATTTAAAATCAAACCTGCCGAAACCACAAATAAAGTTTGTAGAGTAATCGGTACAATCAAAAAAGTAATCTTAATAAAAGCGCCTATGGCAATAAGTGCGCTAAATAAACCGATATACACTAAAGACTTCGTATCAACATTCATATAATCACCCTAAAAAAACTATCATATTTTTAAGATGATGTAAACTTTGATATTCAAAGTTTAATAAAATATATTTAATAATGACCTTTTATTTAAAGTTAAAAAAAGCTTAAATCAGATTAAACTTCTTCATCGCTTTATATATTCCGTCATTGGACGCATCATCGCTAATATAATCGGCAACATCCTTAACCCCTTTAGAACCGTTACCCATGGCAATACCAATCCCTGCCGCATCAATTAAATCAATATCATTATCACTATCCCCGATCGCTATCGCATCTTCAAAGCTTAATCCGTAATAATCCAAAACTTTCTTCGCCCCAAAAGACTTGTTATGATCTTTAAAGGTTATTTCCCGACAAAACAACTCTTTTTCATGATTATTTAAGGTTGTAGTCAAATTATATTCACCGTTTAGAAAGTTAGCCTTATCAATCTCCTCTTCGTTTTTACCATAGACACATATTTTACAAATATAATCACGATCATCAAAGTTTGGCATCAGATAAAAACCGTTATCCGTCGCATATTGAACAGCCATGGCATCATCATCCAAAATAAAATACTTCTTCACAAACTCATACCCATATTCATTACAATATGCCCCGGCATCACCATCAAGACAAAAACCCATTTCCAACATTTTAAACTTTTTAACCAAATCATGCACAACTTCTTTTTCAAAAGGTTTTTTATACAACATTTTTTTATCCGCATAAACAACGCTGCCGGCACAAAACACAAAACCGTCTACATCATAATTTAAAAATTGTTTGGATTCACACAACGATCTTCCCGTACAAATAATTACTTTATTGCCCAATTCTCTGGTTTTATTAATCGCTTCTATGGAAGAAGGCAAAACTCTGTTATTCATATGGTCATACAACGTTCCGTCAATATCAATAAATATACACTTCATATTCACCTCTAAATAATAAACATTATTAGGCGTTTGCGAAACGCCACAAGCCGCATAAATGCAGCATTTTTTCATTACTAAAAACAAATAACTCCTCACCGGATACGGTATAATAGAGTTGACAAAAAACCATAAACCATACACCTAGGAAAGGAGTTATTCTGATACCTA
>JBHAFN010000133.1:0-3219 GCA_041856105.1 Bacillota bacterium | reverse complement strand
TTTAATGAAAAAACTTAAAAAATTGAAAAAAATATTAATTTAACTATTGCAATTTTCAAAAGTTAAATATTTTTATAATTATCTTGCATTTATTAAAGTTATTTGATATTATAATTAAGCACTGTGAATTTTAGTGAGTATGCGCCCATAGCTCAACTGGATAGAGCGTTTGACTACGGATCAAAAGGTTGTGGATTCGATTTCTGCTGGGCGCGCCATCGGGATGTAGCTCAGCTTGGTAGAGCGCTTGATTTGGGATCAAGGGGTCACAGGTTCGAATCCTGCCATCCCGACCATTTATGGCGAGGTAGCTTAGTTGGTCAGAGCGTTCGGTTCATACCCGGAAGGTCGTGGGTTCGACTCCCACCCTCGCTACCATTTAAATTACAGCGGACCCTTAGCTCAGTTGGTCAGAGCTACCGGCTCATAACCGGTTGGTCGTAGGTTCGAGTCCTACAGGGTCCACCATCTTAAATATTGGAGGAATACCCAAGTGGTTGAAGGGTCCGGTCTTGAAAACCGGTAGGTCGGGAAACTGGCGCCTGGGTTCGAATCCCAGTTCCTCCGCCATTTAAATTAATATCGCGAGGTAGAGCAGTCTGGTAGCTCGTCGGGCTCATAACCCGGAGGTCGTTGGTTCAAATCCTTCCCTCGCAACCAATGGTCCTGTAGCTCAGTCGGTAGAGCAATGGACTGAAAATCCATGTGTCGCCGGTTCAATCCCGGCTGGGACCACCATTGTAAATTAGCGTTTATATCTGGATTAAGAAGATTAAACGTTTTTTTATTTATCAAAGTAATATTCCCTCTAATGTCCGACAGGAAACACCCGCCAAAACCGAAAAAATATATTGCATTTTGTTTAATCATGCCATATAATTATAAAGCATGATTTACAGCGGTTCCTTGGCCAAGTGGTAAGGCATCAGACTGCAACTCTGTGATCGCCAGTTCAAATCTGGCAGGAACCTCCAGAAATGGGGCTGTGGCGGAATAGGCAGACGCATCGGACTTAAAATCCGGTGGTAGAAATACCGTATGGGTTCAAGTCCCATCAGCCCCACCATTCTTGCAAATCACCTTCTTTGGAAGGTTTTTTTATTTATATAAAGAAAAACTGAAGTCGGATTAAGACATTCAGTTTTTATATTTCTATTGATTTTTAATTCTTATCCAAAGATCGGATAATTCCTTTTTTAATACTTCATTATACTTAAACACTTCATCTTTAGAATATCCGCTTCTTGGAAGATAAGCTTCATTGCCTTCATAATATCCGCCCTCTCCGCTTAAAGTTTTTAACACTTCATCATTACTTGAAGCATATCCTACCGTTTCGGAAATCGCATAAGCCTGATCGTAGGTCAATACAAAATTGATAAATTCATTTGCCAATCCCGGACATGTTGCATTGGCAGGAATAACCATGGCATCCGACCATATATTAGTACCTGAAGTAGGTTCAAAATAAGCCATATCAGGATTTTCGGAGATAATATAAGCCGCATCACCGCTGTACATAATGGCAATATCTTTTTCCGAGTTAACCATCGCATCAATTACCTCATCGGTAACATAAGCAGGTTCAACCGCTTTTTTACTGTCGGAAAGCCATTGATAAGCTTCCTGAATTTGAGAAGGATCTTCGGTATTCATTGAATAGCCTAAAGCTTTAAACGCAACCATAAATCCGTCTCTTTCGGAATCATACATATAAACTTTCCCTTTATATGTTTCATCCAATAAAATATCAAATCCTTTTTCTTCAACAATAGAAGGATCAACATTGTTTTTATTGTAAAGAATACCTACCGAACCCCATAAATAAGGTACGGAATACGTATTATCCGGATCATACGGTAAATTCTTGACACCGTCGGTTAATAAATTTAAATTGGTCACAATTTCTTTATCAATGGGTTGTAAAAAATCTTCGGCAATTAATCTTTCCACAGTATAATCTGACGGAATTAAAATATCATATGAAGATCCGCCCATCAATTTGGTATACATAATTTCATTTGATTCAAACAAATCATATCTTACCGTTGCATTGTATGCTTTTTCAAAATCACTGATAGTATTGGGAGCGATATATTCTCCCCAGTTATAAACATTTAAGGTATTACAACCGTATACTTCCTTTGCGTCCATAACGGTTTCAACTTCACTTTTCATACCGCATCCCGCCATAAGTGCTGCCAAAGCAATAATTAATCCTTTAGATAAATTTTTCATTTTCTTTCTTCCTTCTTTCTTTAATCATCGGAACGACATTAACCAATATCAACACAATGGTAATAACTACAACCAAGATGGTAGATAAGGCATTAATTGTCGGGTTGATTCTTTTTACATTTGCATAAACATAGATGGAAATGTTATTTATTCCGGGACCGGTAGTAAATAGTGATATTACAAAATCATCAAACGACATCGTAAACGCAACTAACGCACCGCTTACTATACCGGGTTTAATTTGCGGAATAATAACTTTAAATAAAGCTTCCATAGGAGTACAACCCAAATCTAATGCCGCCTCGGCAAGATTATTATCAAGCTGTCTAAGCCTTGGAGTAATACTTAAAATAACATAAGGAATACAAAAGGCTATATGAGCCAACAACATCGTAAGAAAGCCGGTTTTAATTCTTAACGATGTAAAAAACAACATAAACCCGATTGCCGTAACAATATCAGGATTCAACATCGGCAAGTTATTTATTTGATTAACCGCCTCTTTTAACACTTTATTTGATTTACTTAATCCGATAGCCGTAATCGTACCGATTACGGTAGATATAACGGTAGCCAATACCGCAATTATTACCGTATAATAAATCGCTTCCATAATCGTACGATCATTAAACATCTTAATATACCATTCCAAAGAAAACCCGGTAAAGTTGCTTAATGACTTGGTATCGTTAAAGCTGAATACAACCACATACAAGATCGGCAAATAAAAGAATAATAAGATGAACACTAAATAAAATTTAGAAAATAATTGTTTTGATTTTTTCATTTAACAACTACCTCTCTGTTATCTCTATCCAACTTTTTAGTAACATACATCGATAATAAAATAATAATCGCCATAATCAAAGAAATAGCCGATCCGAAATTCCAATCTCCCGTAGAAACAAAATAGTTTTCAATCAGGTTACCGATTAAGACATAATCTCCTCCCCCCAATAATTTAGGAATAAAGAAACTTGA
>JBHAFN010000132.1:0-10217 GCA_041856105.1 Bacillota bacterium | reverse complement strand
GATGCATAGTTTGAAAAATTAGTATGATTGAAAAAATAAAAAAATTTGCGAAAGAAAATCATGTCCCTATAATGTTGGATGACGGTTTATCTTTCTTGTTGAGTTATATTAAAGACAATAATATTAAAACCGTGTTGGAGGTGGGGAGTGCTATAGGTTTTTCGGCAATTATGATGGCCAATTTAGGTAATGATATTTTTGTGGATACTGTAGAGATAGATGTTGAGCGTTATAATATGGCTGTAAATAATATTAGAGAGTTTAATTTGGAAGCCCAAATTAATGTTTTTCATGCGGATGCTTTAACCTTTAAAACGGAAAAAAAATATGATTTGATATTTATTGATGCGGCTAAGGCGCAATATAAAAGATATATGGAATACTACTTGCCTAATCTACAAGGAGTATTTGTGTTTGATAATATTAACTTTCACGGTATGGTAGATAATCCGGATCTTACCAAAAACAGAAATACTAAAAATTTGGTAAGAAAGATTAAAATCTTCAGGGATGAGATATTGGCGGATAATCGTTTTACGGTTACTTATCATAAAGATGTAGGAGATGGCGTAATTGTTGCTAAATTAAAATGATATGTATAAAATTTTGATTGTAGAAGATGATAAAATAATTTCTTCATCAACGGTAAATAACCAAACTTATAAAGCTGAGATATTTGTTTCAGTAATCTAAATCTTTTATTTTTATATCAATAATATTTTCAAAATAAATGATTGTTTTATCTTTAAGGGTTAGATTTTTATGGGTTGAATCTAACTTTTTTATAGTGTTTATGTCGGTAAGATAAGTACCGCCTTCTTTATGTAAATCTTTTATGAAGTGGGTTATTTCAACTTCCAAGTCAAGATTGATATTTTGTGATATATAGAGCAATTTATTATTTAAGTCAATTTTAGTGTTTTCATCAAGTTCAATAAAACGGTCGGTTAATCTTTCGGCTTCTTTTAGGACAATAAAGTGTTCCGGTAAAGCCGCAAACGGCATAAATTGAGCGGCTCGATGGCGATTGCTCATCAATTTTCTGTTTTTTGATTTATGATTGGGTAAGTTGATAATATCATTATAGTCGATCATAAAATTTTCCTTATGCTTTATGTCCGCCGATTTGGATATTTCTGTTTTTTGCGGTGGCGTTGTCCAATAAATTCATTCCTCGAAGAATTGAATTCTTCCCATATTTGTTTTTAAGTTTCAATAAGGTCAGTTGCAGTTCTCTTTCTTTTTTTAAGCGTATTTCCTGATTGATTTGGTGAAGGGCTGTTTCCTTGGTATCACAAAATAAATTTAATTGCACGATATGACTTTTATTTTGATATTCGCTTTGATTAATTACATTCATCGATAAATAAATATTTTTAATTAAAAGTTCGTAATTGACAATACGATGATAAAGATCAGTTAAGGCTTTTAAAATATCCATGGTGGAGGAAGTATAATTTAAAAGAGAAATTGAACCGTGGGAAGGTTTGGGTAACTTTCTTCCGTATCTGTCGATAATCGTTTCTTTATCATAGTTATATTCAATGACGTTTTCCACATCATAGTTGATTGTTAAAGAAATTTGATTGGTTAACAATCCTTTTTCTACCATATTTAAGACTAATATATCGGTCATTTCTTTAGCCGCAAGCAAAGCTTTTTCATAGGAGTAAGGATGATGTAATACCTGTCCGGTGCTTAAACTGTGATTTTTGGGCGTATAAGCTTTAATATCCTGCATGGTACATGATTCATATCCCCAAGCATGATCGATTAGTAACTCCGCATTTACTCCGAATAACTTATACAAAAGGTTTTCACTGTAATAATCCATATCTTCACCTAATGAACATCTGGCAATATCTCCCATAGTGTATAAGCCGTGGGCTTCTAATTTCTTTCTATATCCCGTTCCTATTCGCCAAAAATCGGTCAGGGGTTGATGATTCCACAGTAATTTTCTATAAAGCATTTCATCAAGGACGGCGACTTTAAGACCGTTTTTATCGGGTTTGATTTTCTTGGCGATGATATCCATGGCGACCTTACATAAATAAAGGTTGGTTCCTACTCCGGCTGTGGCGGTTATTCCGGTGGTTTTTAATACGTCTTGAACGATTGTTTTCGCAAATTCTTCCGCGCTAATTTTTAAAGCTTTAAGATAAGGGGTGGCGTCGATAAATACTTCGTCGATCGAGTAAACATGCATATCTTCCGGGGCGACGTATTTTAAATAAATATCATATATCTTTTTGCTGTATTCAATATAATAAGCCATTCTCGGTGTGGCGATAATATAGTCCAAGGCAAGATTATTATTTTTTAAAATTTGTCTGTTGTCATAAATTTGATGAATTAATTTTTTGTTGGCGGCTTTAACTCTTCTTTTGTTGTTTATTTCATCTACTATTTTAATCACTTCAAATAAACGCGGTCTTCCCGGTACTCCCCAAGCTTTTAAAGACGGGGATACGGCTAAACAAATAGTTTTGTTACTTCGTTTGTTATCCGCTACAATAAGATTGGTAGTTAAGGGATCTAAATTTCTTTCGACGCATTCTACCGATGCATAAAATGATTTTAAATCAATGGCAATATAAAATTTGTGCATAAAATCAGATCCTTTCTTTAGATGATTTAATCATAACATGAAAATAATTCAAGTAAAGAGAAAATTATTCGTTTAATATAAACGTCTGTTTATATGGCAATAAATGAGGTTAAATAAATCGGAGGGTTAAGGGGTAAAGTTTATCTTAAAAAATTTCTATGATAAAATTAGAGTACATGCAGGAGGGATATCATGAATCTGAAAAAGATATTTGATAAGAAACGTTATGTGTTTCTTGCCGGCTTTGCGGGAGTTTATGTTGTTACTCTATCGGTTTTTTTGATAATCGGATTTTTAAATTCTCAAAGGAGTTTTAAATTTGCCGGTTCTGAAATTGATGAAACTTTAACAATCGAAGAGAAAGTTATTTATGAAGGTAATAATGTTACGATAAAACAGATTGATTTTAATAAAGATGCCATCACCGGAAATGAATTGACCTTGGAAATTATCAATAACAGCGATACAAAATATTATGTGCGTGAAAGTCTTATGGCGGTAAATAAAATAATGACTGCGCCTTATTCGTCTATGTACACGGAAATCTTACCTGACAGCACCTCTTTGTTGTATATAACCGTTCCCATGCAGGAAAATAATTTGTGCGGGATTACGGATATAGGAGAAATTGTTTTTGATTTGAATTTTTATACTGATGAGGGTAGTTTCGGAGTATCTCCTACGGTAGGTTTTATTGTGGAAGATATTCTAATTCAAACCAATCATTACGGTTCGATACCGGAGTTGAAGGATATTGAGGGTAAGGCGGTATATAATCAGGATAATATCTTAGTTACCGTTGAGGAGAATAATTTATTTGCGGGTAATGAAGCTAAAGTAAGTATTCAAAACAATAATGATGAGAATATTGTGTTTACGGTGGTTAAATTTGCGGTGGACGGCAATGAAATAGAAGGAACATATGTAGTTACGGTTAGAGCCGATTCCAGAGTTGTATCGTCGTCTTTACAGTTAACCTATCCTGAGGATATAAACGAAAAAAATCTTTCCGTAGAAGCTGTTGCCGGAGTTTATTATGAGGGCGGAACTGTTTTGGCTTCCAAACCGTATAGGATAGTGTGGAAGTAGGTGAGCATAATGAATAAAACAAAAAGAAATATACAATGGTGGTTAGCTCTTGTCGGCGGTTGTGTACTTGGATTTGTCGCTTCTTTTGCGACCATGGAAATCATTGATAACACCCTTTCGAGTAACAGGGCATCTGAATATAGAGATATTATTGATAAAAATTTAAAATTTGATGAACAAGTGATTGTAGATAACGACTCGTATAAAATTACCGTATTGGGAATGAATGTGTTGGAAGGAAACTCCTTTGATAATCATTTGGATTTAAAAATAGAAAATCTTTCCGATACAACTTACAGCTTCATGCCGGGAGTAATTAAAATAAACGGTTATATGATTGAAACAAGTATGGTGGAAAAATTGGCGGTTAATGAAACAAAAGAGGTATCTTTAACGATTACAACCATGCTTAAAGATGTCGGTATTGAAAAGATCAGCGATATGGAATTGGAATTTTTTATTCTTGATGAAGGTAAAAATGAATATTTCAGGGACGGCAGCTATTTAATTAAAAGTAATTATTACGGTACTTATGATCAGGAAGAAGTTTATAAAGACAATAATATTACCGAAGTGTATAATGACGGGAAAATTAAACTTTCATTTATCAGCGATTTGGAAAAAAATTCGGATATGTATCCGGTTGTCATTGAAAATTTAACTGACAACAAAATTTCATTTTATGATTCTAAAATCGAAGTTAACGGAGTGATTGTTAATGATGGGCTGTATATGTGGGATTTACCGGGACATACCAAGTCAATAAGTGTATTGAATTTATCTTTTAATGATATTGAAAAAGATAAGATTGGGAAAAAATTGGAGTCTTTAAGAATTGCGTTAAATATAGGCTTATATGATGCTGTAACTCTTGAACAAACGGAAAAGTATGATACGGGAATGATAAAAATAAAATAATAATTTCATCAAGGCGGATAATCGTTTCTTTTGGATGAAGTTCATTAAAAAAGCCGCCTTTACAAGCGGCTATAATGTTTCTTTGAATATGTCTATTTCTTCCAAGGTGGACATTGCGTCCAACCCTCCTAATTTCGTGGTTGTACAAGCGGCATATATATTGGAAAATTCTAAATAGCGCTTTAAAGTGTCCATAGATATTTTTTCCAAATCTAATTGGCCATCTCTTAAAAGACTGAATAAGAATGAACCGATAAAACTGTCGCCGGCTCCCGTAGTGTCTATGGTGTTTACATTATTCCCGTGGATATGTTCGTGATTGTCTTTGGTAAAGATCATCGCTCCGTTTGGACCCATGGTGTAAATCAATACTTTACAATTACCTTCAAACAATTTAGGTAAAGCTTTATTAATATCCTTATGACCGGTAATAAATTCCAGTTCTTCATCGGATATTTTTACTATGTCGGAAAGCTTGATGAATTTTATTACGGTAGTTTTTAACTCCAAGTGATCATCCCATAGGGCAAATCGCAAATTCGGATCGAAACTGATTAAAGTATTATTTTCTTTAGCCATTTCAATCAGTTTTAAATGGGCGTATTTCATCGGGCTTTCTACCAAATCGACACTGCAAAAGTGAATTGCGCCGACATTATCCAGGATATTAACGGGAATATCGTCTTTGCCGTAGTTTAAATCGGCCGCAGTTCTTCTGTAAAATTTAAATTCTCGATTACCGTCGTTTTTTAAAGATACAAAGGCTAAGGAAGTATCAAAATTCTTATTCTTTTTTATATGCTCGGTATTGATGTTGGCTTTTTTAAAGCTTTCAATAATATAATCACCGAAAGCATCATCTCCCACCTGGGTAAGCATTGTACTGATTCCGCCAAGTTTGGAAAAAGCTGCGGCTACATTGGCAGGAGCACCTCCGGCTACTCTTTTAAACCCTTCCACATCTTTTAAAGGTAAACCTTTGGTATTGGGAATAAAATCAATTAAAGCTTCTCCAATCGTAACTAATTGTTTCATATTAAAATCTCCTTAAGCTGTTTCCTTTGTTATAAGTAAAATCAATAATAATTTCATCTTGAACAGGTTTCTTTTCAATTAGGGCAATAATACAGTTTGCGGCGGTAATTCCGGCGTTGTTTGTGTCAAAATGAATACAGTTAATTTCCGGAGTAACAATATCAAAATAACTTCTGGCCCCAAATCCGCATATCGCAATATCTTCAGGAATTCTGAGGTGCAATTCTTTGGCGGCTTTATATACCGCATAGATTTGAGTAGTGGTGGAACATATGATAACCTGATGAAGTTTATCAATTAAAGTTTTACTTACCGTATTATAAATCTCGTCTTTTTTGAAACTGGTTAAAACGGTAGATACTTTTATTTTTTTCTTTTTTAAATTTTTAATGATTTCATTCTTACGAATTACTCCGATAGCCTCATCTTCTTTATCGACGGTAAAAAGCAGAGCATTTTTGCATTTGGTGTTGATGATTTCATCGCATATTCTTTTACAGGCATTAACATTGTCGTTGATAATGGAAGAATATCCTTTAACTTTTTGTCCTACAAATAAAACGGGAATATCCAGATTTTTTACCGTATCGATATATCTGTCACCGCTTGTGGTGGCGATAATTATCAAAGCATCCAAGTTCAGTCTGGATAAGTGGGCTATTTGAAGCAACTCATTTTTAAAACAGTGGTTGGTATTTACTATAAGAGAAGAATAGCCGTTATTTTGCAAGGTTTCATCCAGATACATTAATAATTTTGAAGTTTCATTGGAATCAAGACATGGGGTAATAATACCGACCATTCTTGATTTTTTGGCTTTCAATCTGGCAAAGGTATTAGGTTCATAACCGTATCTTTCCACTATTTCTCTTACTTTTTCTTTGGTGCTTGCTTTTATATAACCGCCGTTAAAATACCGGGAAACCGTACTTTTTGTTACATTTGCCATTAAGGCGATATCTTTCATGGTTACTTTATTATTCATAATAATAGTTTATATTAAAAGCGCTCAGATTGTAATAAGTAAATTTAAAATCGGATGTCGTTTTAATAAGATTGGACTTGTTGTAGCATCTGGAAGTTATGCAAAATTCACCGTCGTTGATAAAAATCTCTATGGAAGTGGTATCTTTAAATATACTTAGGTTTTTAAGATTATCGATATAAAGCTTTCTTTTACCTCTGCCTTTACCGCATTTGGATAAATCCAAGGTAAAATAACCGTTTAAATACGAAAGATTAATTTCTCCGATATTTAAGTCCAAAGTATTAACTTCTTCAATATTTAACTCGAAACAGTCATAAACCTGATGGAGATTTGCTTGTTTAATTCTTAAGTTTTTCAATTCTTTAATAGGTTGTTGAAGAATTTTAGAGCCTTTAATTTGAATTTCTCTTGGTAAGGTTAAAGCATGAACCCATCCCGCTTCATTTTCAGTTACATCCGTATAAGAAGAATCGGGAATTCCCATCCAGCCGATTAAAATTCTTCTTTGGTTTATTGTAAAGCTTTGCGGCGCATAAAAATCAAAGCCGTAATCCAATAAACTGTATTCTTTAATACGATAAGTTTTGTTAATTAAATCCAAGTCCAATGATAAATAGGCGGAACGATCTTTATTCAGGTCTTCAGTACCCTCTTTAAATTGAGGGCAGAAGATTAAAAACCAGTTTTCATTTTGATAAAACAGATCAGGGCATTCCCACATATAGCCGTATTCATCATTGTTTTCGATAGTCATATGATATTTAAAATTTTCCAAATTCGCTGATTTGTAAATTAAAACACAGCCTTTATTTTCTTTATCTCTTGCGCCCAATACCATGTAGTAAGCATTTTCGTATTTAATAATTTTAGGATCTCGAACATGCTTGCTGATATTGGCAGGATAGTCGTTATTGCTTAGAAGTAATTGTTTGTCGGTATATGTAAAACCGTCTTTGGAGGTTACTTTTATGGTGTTTTGTTCACGTCCGTCCAGAATATAATCATAGTCTTTATCTACATATTTCACATTCCCCGTATAAAAGTAATGAACGGTTTTGTTTTCTATAAAGGCACTTCCGCTATATACTCCGTCTTTATCATCGGGATGGTCAGGGAAGAGGAAGGGCTCCTCTTCCTTGTAATTTATCCAATCCGCAGTCGTATAATGTCCCCAGCATTTCATTCCCCATTTGGTTGTAAAAGGAGAAAATTGATAGTAGATATGATTGGTATCGTTTAAATTGCATAAACCGTTGGGATCATTTAACCAACCTCCATTGGGCATTAAATGAAATTTCAATCTGTTCGAATCTTTTAAGGAAATATCTCTTAGTTTAAGATGCTCAAGAATATTATTTTGGTATTCCGATTTATTCATTTATTTAATGGTGATGATATTGTCCTTTTCTAAAGGAACACTCACCGTCTTTTTGTCAGCTACTTCGGCAACCAGTAACATTGTTTCCGTGCTGTAGCCGCTGTCAATAACTTTATTTAAATCGAATTCTAAAAGCATATCTCCTTTTTTTACTTTTTGACCTTCATTGACAAACACTTCAAAACCGTTTCCGTTCATATTTACCGTGTTGATTCCGCAGTGAATTAATAATTTTGAACCGTCTTTTAAACTGAAACCCAAGGCATGTTTGCTAGGGAAAATAAACTCTATTGTTCCGTCGGCAGGGGCATAAACCTTTCCGCTTGTCGGCTTAATTACAACTCCCTTGCCCATAGTTTCTCCGGCAAATACGGGGTCGCTGCTGTTTGATACATCCAATACTTCTCCTTCCATAATGGAAGATAATTTAATTTCATCAATTGCGGTTTCAGTTGAATCATCTAAAAAGGTAACGACTTCTTTTTTTGCCGTATTTTCTTTTTTACCCATGAATTTTCCGATAATAATAGTGAAGGCAAAACCGGATATTAAACCGATCAAGTGGGCAATAATATAGTTTACATAACCGTTGTTAACCGGATTGACGATGGCAAAGCCGGGAATTGCGGTTGCGCCGAATCCTAAGGCACTTAAGTCGGTAAAATATACATAAGCTCCGGTAATGGCTGCGGCGATACATCCGGCGATTAGCGGGAATTTATATCTTAAGTTAATTCCGAAGATTGCCGGTTCACTGATTCCGAATAAAATACTGATAAAGCTTGGAATGGCAACTTCTTTAGTTCTTTTGTTGTTGAAATTTAAAGCCAAATAACCTAATACCGCTCCGCCTTGAGCAATTAAAGCAACCGACATCAACGGATTTAAAATGTTTCTTCCGGTATCGGCAATAAGAGTTGCCTCAATGGCATTTAGAATATGATGAAGTCCGGTAATAACCAGAATTTGTTGCAGTCCGGCAAAAATGGCATATCCGATAAAGCCTAAATTTTCAGTCATCCATAACAGACCTCCGGTAATGACATTACTTAATCCTCTGCCAAACGGACCTACTATGACAAATAACAGGATTGTTGAAATAAATACGGTCAGCATCGGGGAGAATAGAAGCTTTACCACGTCAGGGATTACTTTTTCAAAGTATTTATCCAAGGTGGCTACTACAAATCCCATTAAAAGAGCAACGATGATTCCGCCTTGGAAACCTACCATTTCAATTTGTAAGCCGAATAAATTTAAAATTTCAGGATTGAAGCCGACGCTTCCCACACTGTAAGCATTGGCTAAGCTGCTGTCAATCATGATTGCGCCGACAACTAAACCTAAGATAGGTCTTCCGCCATATCGTTTAGTTGCGCTGTAGCAAACTACCATAGGCAAGATAACGAAGATTGCGGTTGAAGCAAGTGAGGCAAGTCTGTTTATTGCATATAGGAAACTGTTTGTAGTTACGATATCCCATTTAGCTAAAACGTTGGTCAGCCCCATTAAAATGGCTGCGGCTAAGATTGCCGGAATAATTTCTACGAATACATCGGAAATGGATTTGATGACCTTTTGGATTGGGTTTTGGTCGCTGTTGGTTTTTTCGTCGCTTACGGTTTCATTGCTTATTCCGGTAAGGGTGCAAAACACCTTGTAGATTTCATTTACCAGACCGGCTCCGAAAATAATTTGCAGTTGGTCGCCGCTTAATACGGCTCCTTTAACCAGTTCGATATCTTGGATGTTTTCCATATTGATCTTGGAAACGTCCTTGACGGTAATTCTAAGTCGGGTAGCACAATGTGTAGCACTATGAATGTTTTCTTCATTGCCGATGTTGGATAGAATTTCTCTGCAGATTTGTTTATATTGCTTTTCTTTAATCGCCATATATCCTCCTTTGTGGTACCGATACCATATATTGATATTATTATCTTAAAATATAGATTAGTCAAGTGAATATTTTAAGGAACTTATATAAGAAATTAATTTAATTTTATTAATAAAAATTCTTGAATAAAGTGTAAAGTTAAATTCCGTTCCGCGCTCTTTAAAGTGGCATTTAACTTTTTATTTCGGCAGTCAATCATAAAAGAAGTTATTATTGATAAATGGTTTTTTAAATGCTATACTTTACCCGGATAAAAAGCGTTGAGTAATTGCGGTAGCGGTTAAATTTGTCATTTAGAGAG
>JBHAFN010000131.1:0-2683 GCA_041856105.1 Bacillota bacterium | reverse complement strand
TATTTTGCGAATGAATATGCCTATGATCATAATTTTTATGAAGCGATGAGCAGTCCGTTTAAAAAGGGCGAGGGTGAAAAACTGATTAGGTTTATCAAGGAGGAAATTGATGGATATTCTCGATAGTTATTTTTCTTATGTGAAAGATATAGTTAATAAAACTGTAAAAACTCAAAAAGAAAATATTAATAAGGCGGCTGATTTGGTTATAGAATCATGTCTTAACGGCGGAAGGTTCTATGTATTCGGTTCAGGTCATTCTCATATGATTGCGGAGGAATTGTATATCAGAGCCGGCGGATTGGCACTGGTTAAAGCTATTTTACCGAGCGAACTGATGTTACATGAAATGGCTAATAAGAGTACCTTTATTGAAAGGTTGGACGGATATTCCGAAGCGATGTTAAAACTGTATAAAGTAGACAGCAATGATACTTTAATGATTATTTCCAATTCCGGCAGAAACAGTGTGCCTGTAGAAATGGCTATTGCCGCAAAAGAAAAAAATGTTAAAACAATCGCTTTGACTTCTTTAACGCATTCTAAAAACAGTACTTCAAGACATAAAAGCGGCAAAAGGCTTTTTGAAGTATGTGATGTTTGTATTGATAACGGTTCTCCTGTTGGAGATGCAGGATTTTATATAGATAAATTGGATACTCCTATCGGGGCTACCAGTGATTTAATCGGTATTCTTTGCGCACAGGCAATTATTGTAAAAGTCGTTGATGAACTTATGAAAAGGGGATTTAATCCGCCCGTATTTAAAAGCTCGAATGTTGATAATGCGGATAGTTATAATCAAGAATTATTTGATAAATATTACGGATATTGGAAATAAATTACTTGGATATTTCGGCAGTTAAAAATCCTAAATTAATTGTCAGTTTTCCTTTCAAGTTTAATGATTTCAGCGAATTTTCGATAAATGTTTTACCTCGAGGGGTAATATTTAAATTTTTGATGTTTTCTGCAATTTTTAAATTAATGTTGTAGTTTGTAATAAAACCTAAATTGGAAAGATATTGTAAAGCTTTAATAATATCTTTTTTTGTGTTTCCGTAATTTAAAATGGAAAGATCCGCCCCGTGTTTTATTTGAACTAAGTTATCTAAAAAAATCAACAATCTTTGTTTGGTGAAAGGGGGTTTAATACATTCATCAGGGATTATCCATTTATTATTTTCTTTGTAGACATTAGGGATTAATCCGTCATTACAATAATTTGAAACTGTCTGTTTACTACAGTTCCATTTAATAGAAGCTTCAGTCGTATTCATAAATTTTCCTCTTTATCTGATTATAGCATATTAAAAGTGGTCCTAAACGACCACTTACAGACTATCTCTTAGAATTTCTATTATTTCATTTTTATTAAGGATTTTATATCCGTTTTCAAGTATTGTAACATTCTTGGCAATTTCTTCAATTAAATCTTCCGTTACATTAAGCTCGGAAATATTTAAGGCAACCCCTAATTCTTTCATCCAATTTTCAAAGTGAATTAATCCTTCCAAGGCTGTTTGTTCATCGGTTTTATCTTGCGGATTTACATTCCAAACATTTATCGCAAAGCGCTTAAATTTAGATAATCCGTATGGCATAATATGACGATAATATGCCAAAGATACGGCTGATAAAGTCATTCCGTGAGTTGCGTCGGTATATCCTCCGACAGCTTGCCCGAGCATATGTACCATCCAGTCCGTAGGCTTGCCTTTAGAAATAAGCGTATTTAATGCCCATGTGGCTATCCACATGATATTGCTTCGTGCTTCATAGTTGTTTGGATCTTTTGCGGCAATTAAAGATGAATGTATTAATGATTTCATCAATCCCTCACTGATATAATCGCTTGTATTATCATCATATCCCGAGAAATACTGTTCAAGGATATGACTCATAATGTCAAATATTCCGGCAATCATCTGATATGGCGGTAGAGACAGGGTATAGTTCGGGTTTAGGATGGAGAATACCGGAAATACTTTTTCATTATTAAACACGTGACCGATTTTTTGTTTGGTGGCGGTATTGGTGATAACCGATCCCGTATTCATTTCCGATCCGGTTCCCGCCATGGTGAGAATACATCCGACAGGGGTTATTTTTGTCGTCGGTTCTTCAAATTTAATAAAATATTTAAACCAAGGATCTTCATCGGTATATATTGATACGGATATGGCTTTGGCATAGTCTATTACGGATCCGCCTCCTACAGCCAGAATTAAATCCGGTTTAAAGGTTTTGGCAATTTTCAAACCTTCATACAATTTGTCTAAGGTAGGATTGGGCATTACGTTGCTTATTTCGGCAACGTATTTATGGTTTTTGTTTAATATACTTATCACTTCGTCGTACAGTCCCGTTTTTTTAATTGAACCTCCTCCATATATTAAAAGGATGTTCTTGCCGTAATTTTGTAATTCATCATTTAAATATTGTAAAGAGTCATCTCCGAAATAAAGTTTTGTCGGGTTGTGATATTTAAATTTGCCTAACATAAATTGTCCTCCTATGAGTGTTTATAATTAAATTATATATGAACAATGGATAGTTTTTGGGGCAGGGGAATGCAATTGGTAATAATTTTCAAAATCGATAACAAAGGTTTATGATGCTCAAATTTTCTTTTAATGCAATGTTTTTCAGTAAAAAGCCATAGTATAGGCATATCTTTTTT
>JBHAFN010000130.1:0-5743 GCA_041856105.1 Bacillota bacterium | reverse complement strand
GTAAATACTGCTCCCCAAGGTTTTAGCTACCTCGAAGAAATTCGTCGTATCTGTAATCAGCACAACTGGTTAATGATGCTTGACGAAGTGCAAACAGGTAATGGTCGTACAGGTAAATATTTTTTAGAGGAATTGATGAAAAATAATCATTTGTATAATATATATGCAAGTTATAGAAGAGAAGGGCATTTTCCTGCCGGTATTAATGCGGTGTATACGGATTTGGACGCTTATGAAAATGTGGTTGCTTCATTAAAAAACATGGACGTGGTTTTTCATATAAGCGGTATTCAAAAATCCGTCAATATCGTAAAAGCTTGTTTAATCAATCATGTGCAATGGGTTATTTTGGTACATACAACCGGTATATATTCCAAATATAAATCGGCTAAAGATGAATATTTAAAAATAGAAAAAGAAATAGAAGAATTGACAAAAGATAAAAATATAGCCATAACAATTCTAAGACCTACAATGATATTCGGTAGTTTGGATGATCAAAACATGAGCGTATTTATTAAAATGGTGGACAGACTGAAATTTTTCCCGGTAGTTAACGGCGCAAAATATGCATTACAGCCCGTTTCTCAAAAAGATTTAGGCAAAGCATATTATCAGGTTTTAATCAATAGAAGGGTCACTGCCAATAACACCTATGATCTTTCCGGAGAAAAAGAAATGGAATTAATGGAAATTCTTAAAATAATCGCCCGATATTTAAACAAAAAACCGATTTTTATTAATGTTCCTTATTTTGTGGCTTATAGCGGTTCAATTATCGTTTACTATTTGACTTTTAAAAAAATTGATTATCGGGAAAAGGTACAGCGTTTGGTTGAACCCAGAGCTTATTCTCATCAAAAAGCGACTGATGATTTCGGTTATAAACCGTTATCTTTTGAAAAGAGAATTAGGGAAGAAATATCTATATATCAAAACAATAAATTCGATTAAACTGAAGATCAAACTGTATTTTTGAATAAAAGTTCCTTTATAAATCAGTTGATATGTTCCTTCTTTTTCTGCCTTAAAGGTAATCAGTTTTTGAATATTGTAGTAGGGTTCTATTTCCGTATTGTCAAAGTATACTTTATAACCCTTATAGTAAGTTACGGGTAAGGTTACTTCAGCAGGATTTTTTAAATAAAAACTGAAATTATTATAAGTTTGCGTAAAATCACATGTAATTACTTCGTCATCGCTGTAAATACATCTTTTTATATCTCTGAAATCGGGACTGCCGATCGGTAAATAATCGGCTCCTGCCAGTTCCACTCTGACATAAAAAGCACTGAAAAAAGGATCGATGATTTCTCCTGAAAGAAGTTGTTCATATTTGATGTAATCTTTTATTTTGAAATCAAAAGAATATACCGGTAATAAATGATAGATCCCTTCTGTAACAAGGATAATAAACAAAACGATTAATTTATTTTTATTGTTGAAAAGACTTGCCAAAACGATTGATGCCGGAATAGTCAACATAACCATGGCGACGATATTGAAACGCCATGCAAATTGAATAATGGAAAAAATACTTAACATAGGGGTATAAAAATAATCGCTGGAAAACCAAATGGAAACATATCCGATTATCAAAGCGGTTAAAATAAATTTATTTTTGTTTTTATTAAAAAAATAAAACAACGGAAATATGCTTAAGACTAAACCGACATTAATTGTCATATGGGCAGAACTGTTTTTTAATCCATATCCATAGACAATTCGGTTAATAAACAATTGCCATAAGGAAAAGGTGGAGTTGCTTAAAGAATAGTTATTATAGTGATTTACATACATATCGTTCACGATCATTCCTTCGATTAACGGGAGCAAATAAAAGGCTGATAAAATAAAACATGTTTCTCCGGCTATTACCACGTTTTTAAGAAAGAGTTTATTTTTAAAATTAAGCAATGTATAAATCAATAAAATTATTAAACCGAATAAAAAGGATATATTATGTGATAAAAGCAGTCCAAAAAAACCGAAAGATAAGATATACCATTTATTTGATTTTTTATAAAGCAGTTCATATATTCCGTTTAAGACAACGGGTAAAAATATAAAGGCAAACATTTCTCCCAAGGCGCTTCTTACATAGACATCGGTTATATGATAGTTACAAAACGTATATATAAACGAAGCGATATAGGGAGAATAAGCGTTCTTATCAATCTTTTTTACAAGATAAAACATGCTTAATGCCGCCAGTAATGTGGCTGAAAAAACAGTAAATTTATAGGCAATGATTACAGGTACATTGAAAAGATATAACAAGCTCGGTAAAAATAATAAAATATCACTATAAAATGTCGGACTTGCATAACCGAAACCTAAATTTTTAAAATAATATATTTTAGGAAAGAAATCTAAATGAGCGATTGCCGTGCCATAACCTTCAATTCTGCTTAAATGAAACAAAGTATCGTGGCCAAGAGGAATGGTATTGTTAAAAATATATGGAAACATGAACAATATTGTTATAAACACGCAAAATATCATCGCTTTTTTCATGTCAGGCTCCAAAATACCAAGAAGGTAACCATTTTAAGAAATTATTATAATAATAGCCGCTTGTTTCAAAACCGCATATAACCGGTAAAAACATAATAAATACAAATATACAGATAAATGTAAAAACATTTATTTGGACGGTTAAATTTTCCTTTTTCATTAAACGGTTCATCACAAAAACAATTCCCAGAATTAAAAACGGTGTAGACGGATAGAAGTGATATACAAATAAGCATCTGGTAATACCTATCCACGGCAATAAAGCACTTAAAAAACTGATTGAGATAATTATTCCTTCTTTACTTTTTTCTTTAATACTCAGATAAAATGTATAAATTATTGCCATAAGTCCCGAATAAGAAATTATCGGATTGGAAAAGCAGGATATGGTAAGTCTTAAGCCGTTATTACTTGTACCGGTGTAATACCAGATCGGTTGGATATTTAATAACCATTCATACCATACGCTTTGAAACGGATGGGTTGCGGTTAAATTCTTATGATATTTATACATGTTGATATTATGATTGATAATATTTTGCAGTGTCATGGTATTTTCCCGATACACCATAGTCCATGAAAAAGAGAAATAATAAATTGCTAAGGGAATGACTATAAACAAAATAATGCACCAAAGTAGGGTTTTAAATATATATTTTTTATCTTTGTGATGTTTGAAAAATAAGGCGATGAAGAAGATTATTGCCAATCCGATCGATGAATAAATAACCGTCCACTTGGTACTCCACCCCAACCCCATGGCTAAACCGCTTAAAGCCAAATGTTTGAGTTCTTTGGATTTGTCTGTTTCATAAAAATAATTAAGCATGAAATAAGTCATTAATAAAATAAAGAATACGCTGAAAGGCTCCAGAGTTCCGATTCTGGAGGTGGTTATATGCATAAAATCGCAGGCAAACAATATGGCTCCGATATTACTTAAATATTCGTTTTTAAATAATTTTTTAATTATTAAATAAAACAAAGGGATCATCAATATTCCGAAAATTGCTCCGGGAAGTCGCCAAGCCAGAGGACTTAATCCCAATAATTTTATTGATAAAGCAATAAGGGAGGTGCCCAATAGCGGATGAACGGTAGGATACATATACTGCCCGTTAGCAATTTCCCAAGCGTTTCTGGGATGATATACTTCATCAAAATAGCCTTCATCAAAGTAGGTAGGGTTAAAGGGAATTTTAAAGGTTTCATCAATTAATAAAGTAGCCGGATATTTGGAATCAGCCGCCATATCTTCAATAATTTTTAAATTTAAAAATTTATTGACGTTTTCTTCTTTGATGGCCAGTTCGCTTAAGCTTGAATCGATGTCTGAACATTCCAGTTTGATGTATTTGTATTCATATGAACCTTTTTTTATATTGTATTGATAAATGCTTCCGCCTTCTAAAGAAGTTATAAAACTCCAGTCATTTAAATCAGCTGAACCGTAGATATTTATTTTATCGCTGCCTATTTGATAACTTTGTAAATTCGCATTGTTATCACCTTCTCCGTATATGGCGTAAATACCGTCAAATTTATAGGATGAGTCGTCAATCTCAAAAATAACGGTTTGATTTGAAAAAGTAGGTTGCCATGTGGTGGTCGGAAAGGTCCAACTGCCTAAGTTCCATAATGAAACCACGCTGTAACAAATCGTAATAACACTTATAGGAAGATAACTTTTATTAAATTTTTTTAAAATGTAATAAGCCGTTGTCGACAATATCAGACAAGTTAAAATAATACCGATTAATTCACTATTGCAAAATAGCGTATAGCTAAGTTTGTTTAACATTAAATTCTCCTTATCTCACATAGGTTAAGGTAATATCATCGCCATTAATATTAACCTTATATAATTGATTGTTCAATAGCTCCAAATCGGTTATTTTAAGCCAATAATCCCGATAAAACGGTTCATCCGTATTGGAGATGAATAAATAGTCAACTTCTTTCAAATAGTTTTTGAATTCTTCAACGCTAATATCCCAAGCGTTTATATCGCCGTCGTATTTCGGTTTACCGATGGTTGCGATTTGAAAATCGTTAAACGGAGAAGAATATTGGGCAACCTCTTTTATATCGCTTTGATACTGGGCGATAATTAATATTTTTTTATAAATGATGTTGTTATATTCAACGGAATTGATGATACTTGTATAAGTGGGATTATCTAAATAGCTTGTAGTATTGTCTTTAGGAACAAGTTTTATAACGTTTGTTTGCACAAAAAATAAAATACAAACAAAATAGAGTAAATATTGATAGGCTTTTATTTTGTTTTCCATAATTAATTTGGCGATGATAAAGACGATTAATATAAAGCCGATGTAAATATAAGTTCCCAAATATCTTTCATAACTGGCTAATAAAGGCCCTTCAAAATCGTTAAAGGAAAATATATAAAGCAACATCATACCTAAACCGTAGCCTATGCCGCCTAAAAAATACATTGTCGCCAAGATAAATGATTTTAATTTTTTTTCTAATAAAAATAAACAACATCCGATTAATAAAACACTTAAAACATAATTTAAATGCAAAATTATCGGACGGTTAAACAGCGCTTTGGAATAATTAAGATAGGCATTTATTTGATGCGGTTTTCCGATTTGATTAAATACTATATCAATAAATTGTGCAATGCTTATTTGGCTTAAATTAAATTGCCCGCTGATGTTTAAGGAATCGATATATAAACCCCAAGCCTTATAGAAAACAAAGGGGATAACTGTTAAACAGGTTATGTAAATAAGCTTTGATTTGTTTATTTTCTTGTATTGTTTAATAAAAAAAGTAGCCAGAATTAATATGCTGAAAGGTAATCCCATTTGTTTACACATGATTGTCGATATTAAAACCAACAATAAATTTAAGATGTTGAATATGCTTAAATCATCCATATCATATGCTACAAAAAGTCCGTATGCGCAAAGCGCACCTAAAACATAATCGGTATAAATACTGTCGGTAAAGGTAGGAAAGAAATCGTTTATCAACAAAACCTGAACCAGTAAATAAATAATGATGATGTAAACGGCTTTATGGTAATCTTTTTTAGTCAGTTTGCTTATGATCGGTAAAATAAAGGAAGTTATTAATATTGATAAAGCTCTGAATGTAAACGGTTCGCTGTAATAGTTGCCGCTTAATTTACACCATAAAACTTCTATGATTGCTGAAAAGGGAGGGTAATCTTTATGAACTCTTAAAAATGAGG
>JBHAFN010000129.1:0-3798 GCA_041856105.1 Bacillota bacterium | reverse complement strand
GATAAAATTGAAGAGATTGTTGAAGAAGTTAATCAAGGCGGTTTATGTCAAATTGCTAATTATAACTCTAACAGTCAAATCGTTATTACGGGAATTAACCGTGCTTTAAGTAAGGCGGCGGTTTTAATTAAAGAAAATGGCGGAAGGGCTGTTCCTTTAAAAGTCAGCGGTGCTTTTCATTCTTCATTACTTGATCGTGCTTCTGCTGAACTTTATCAAATTTTAAAGGATTATGAGTTTAAAAAGCCTGTGTTTAAAGTTGTCTATAACATATCGGGAAAAGAATCTGATGAAAACATTATAGATATTTTAAGTAAACAAATAAATCATTCGGTGTATTTTAAACAGTCAATTGAATATATGATTGATCAGGGAGTAGATACATTTGTGGAAATAGGTCCGGGAAAAGCTTTAAGTGCTTTTATCAGAAATATTAATCCGGAAGTTAAAGTATACAGTGTTAATGATTTGAGTTCATATGAAAGTTTAAAGAGGGAATTAATTGATGAGTAAAGTTGTATTGGTTACCGGCGGTAGTAGAGGTATCGGTAAAGGGATTGCCTTAGGCTATGCAAAAAACGGTTATGATGTAGTAATTAACTATTTAGGTAGTAAGGAAAAGGCAAAGGAAGTTAAAGCGGAAATAAACGCTTTAGGGAAAAATTGTCTTCTGGTACAGGCAGATGTTTCTAAAAGTGAAGATGTAACAAGATTGGTGGAAGAAACATTGAAAGAGTTTAATCAAATTGATGTATTGGTTAATAATTCCGGGATTACCAGAGATGGTTTATTCCTTAGAATGAGTGAGCAAGATTTTGATGAGGTAATTGATATTAACCTTAAAGGAACATTTAACTGTTGTAGGGCTGTTTCAAGAGTGATGATGAAACAGAAGTTCGGTTCAATTATCAATATGAGCAGTGTGGTAGGTTTAGTGGGAAATATTGGCCAAGCTAATTATGCGGCGAGTAAAGCGGGGGTAATCGGGCTTACCAAAGCTCTTGCGAAAGAACTTGCGGGTTATAACATTCGTGTAAATGCGATTGCGCCGGGGTTTATCAGTACCGATATGACTGATAAATTAAGCGATAAGATTAAGGAAAGGGTGATTGCCGATATTCCTTTAAAGAGGTTTGGAAAAGTGGAAGATGTAGCAAAACTTGCTTGTTTCCTGGGGAGTGATGATAGTAGTTATATTAGCGGTCAGGTAATTAATGTTGATGGAGGTATGGTTGTATGAGAAGAGTAGTGGTAACGGGTATCGGGGCAATTTCTCCTATCGGGAATACTTGTGATGAAATGTGGAACGGTATTAAAGAAAGTAAGTGCGGAATTGATTATATAACACATTTCGATACTGCCGATTATAAAGTTAAGCTTGCGGCGGAAGTAAAAAATCTCGATATGGAACAATATTTTACCAAGAAAGATTTAAAATTTAACGATCGTTTTACTCAATTTGCCAGAATTGCCTCTAAACAAGCTTTTATTGATTCAATGCTTAATCTTGATGAAGTTAACTTAGATCGTTTCGGGGTAATTATCGGTTCCGGAATTGGCGGGATTTCTACCATTGAAACTTGTGCCGATGTTTTAATTGCACAAGGTAACTCCAGAGTATCGCCTTTCTTTATTCCGATGGCTTTAGTTAATTTGGCGGCGGGCAGTGTGGCAATCGATTTAAAGGCAAGGGGTTATTGTTCAAGTGTGGTTACTGCTTGTGCGGCCGGTTCCAATGCGATTGGAGAAGCATTTCATCGGATTAAGTTCGGAATGGAGGATATTATGGTTACCGGCGGTAGTGAAGCCAGCATTACTCCGTTAGCCATTGCCGGATTTCAATCAATGCGTGCCCTTCATGTCGGTGAAGATAAAAACAGAGCAAGTATTCCTTTTGATAAAGAGCGTTCCGGATTTGTCATGGGTGAGGGTGCCGGAATCTTAATTTTAGAGGAGTATGAACACGCCTTAAAGCGTAAGGCAAAGATTTATGCGGAAATAGTCGGTTACGGTTCTACTTGTGATGCTTATCATATTACCGCGCCGATTGAAGATGGCAGCGGGGGTGCCAAGGCTATGTTGTCGGCGATCAAGGAAGCCGGAATTAATAAAGAAGAAATCGATTATATCAATGCTCACGGAACAAGTACTCCGTTAAATGATAAAACCGAAACCAAGGCGGTTAAGTTGGCTTTTGAAGACCATGCTGGCAAAGTAATGATTTCTTCTACCAAAGCTTATACAGGGCATTTACTTGGGGCTAGCGGGGCAATAGAAGCGATTATTACGATTAAGTCTTTACAAGATTCTTTTGTGCCGGCTACTTTAAATTATGTAAATTTTGATGAAGAGTGTGATTTGGATATAGTTCCTAATATCGGCAGAAAGGTTAATATTAAATATGCAATGAGCAATTCTTTGGGTTTTGGAGGGCATAATGCATCTTTAATTTTTAAAAAAGCAGGTGAATAATATGGTTTATAATTCTGATCAAATACAGCAAATTATTCCGCATCGTTATCCGTTTTTATTGGTTGATCGTATTGAATACATTAGTGAAGATAAAAGTGAAATTTTAGGGATAAAATGTGTTACGGCCAATGAAATGCAGTTTTTAGGGCATTTTCCTCAAAAACATGTAATGCCCGGGGTTTTAATAGTTGAAGCTTTAGCACAAACCGGTTGTGTTTTACTTTTGAGTGAGGAAGAAAATAAAGGGAAAATCGCTTATTTTGCCGGTATTAACAATATGCGGTTTAAAAATCAAGTTATTCCCGGTGATGTAATAAGATTGAATGTTAAATTTACCAAAGCTCGTTTAGGAATTTATTTTGCGGATGTGGAGGCCAAAGTTGATAATAAGATAGTGGCACATGGTGAAATTATGTGCGCCTTAGGTAAATAATATGATTGTCGGAGTTGGTTGCGATATTGTTAAAATAAGCAGATTAATTAAAAACAGCGATGAAATTGCCGAGAGGGTTTTACATCATGATGAACTGGTAATTTATCATAGTTATGATAATAAAAGAAGGATTGAATTTTTAGCGGGAAGGTTTGCGGCTAAAGAAGCCGTTTATAAGGCTCATAACGGTTATGGTAAATTTAATGAAATTAATATTTATTCGGATGATATGGTACTTAAAACAAATATTAAGGATTATAGGGTTAATGTGTCGATCAGTCATGAAGAGGATTATGCGATTGCATATTGCATTATAGAGGAAGTTTAATGATATTTATAGTTTTAAAAATTTTACCTTTATTAATTTATGGTGGTGTTTTAGGGTTTATTTATCGTAATAAATCTTTAGAGGAAGCGTATTTTAAACTTCAACAACTCAGCATAAAAGTCATTGAGAAAATGGGGTTTAATGTTAAAGCTTTCGGAGTGGAAAATATTCCTGATAAGGGTCCCGTCTTGTTTTTATCCAATCATCAGGGAACGATTGATCCGGCTATCGTAGTAGCAACATGTAAACTTCCGGTCAGTTTCATATCCAAAAAAGAGAATGAGAAGCTTCCCATATTAGGTCGTTGGGCAAGAAATATCCAGTCGATTCATTTTGATAGAACTACTCGGGAAGGCAATATCTATATGATTAGAAATGCAATTAAATATATTAAAGAAGGTAAAAATATTTTGGTGTTTCCTGAGGGAACCAGAAGTAAATCGGATAAGATGAATGAATTTAAACAAGGTTCATTACAGCTTGCTTATCTGACAAAAGCCGATATAATTCCCGTTACTTTGAATAATGCTTATTGTTTGGATGTTAGAGGGAGTGATAAAACCAT
>JBHAFN010000128.1:0-2529 GCA_041856105.1 Bacillota bacterium | reverse complement strand
TTTGCCTCCTGTTGTCGGCGGTTATGCGGTTTATTATTCTGAAATAAGCGCATGGATCGGTGCGGTTATTTTGCTTGGGGCAGGTTTATATTCTTCTTTGAAAAGGCTGGATATTTGTTGAATTGAATATATAATAATTGACAAGATTTTATAGTTGGTTATAATTCTAGGGGAAAACGATATGGAAATTAGAGTAAAAGCGTATTCTTATGATTTTATAAATGATGAAGAATTATTAATTAAAGATGGTGTTGCGTACTTATTTAACGATAATCATCTCAGTTATGCGGAAGATTTGGATGACGACGATGTTAGACATGAAATAAAATGGGATGAAGATGGTGTTTCGTTGGTTAGAACGGGTGTTTCAAGCAGCAGTACCTATCTTAAACTTAATGAATATAAAGATTCTGTAGTAAACAGTATTTATGGTGAGCTTAAGTTTGACAGCTATTTAAGAGATTTCGTTAAAAGCGACGATTTATGGATGGTTGAGTACATGTTGTTTAACAGCGGCGATTTGATTACTCATGTAAGAGTTACATGGGAATTAAGCGGAATTATGGAATTGTAATGAGGATTTTAGGTTGTAGGAGGGAATTTGATGACGGCAAAATCTATGACTGATGTTGCATATGAGTATTTAACAAAAAGAAAAAAGAGTGTTGAGTTTGGTAAGTTATGGGGAGAAGTTAATACCGTATTGAGTATTCCTGAAAACAGACTGGCTAGTAAAAAAGCACAATTTTATTCCGATTTAATGTTGGATAATCGGTTTGCGTCTTTAGAAGATAATAAATGGGATTTAAGAAACAGAAGAAAGTTTGATGAAGTTTACATTGATACCGATGCGATTATCATCGATGAGGATGATGAAGATGAAGAGTTGGATGCGGAAAATGCAGATGAGTTAGAGGATGATTACTTAAACGAATAAAAATGAACTAAATACTTTAATTTAATCTGAATATGTAATAAAATAATATCGGTATAAGGAGGAATTAATATGGTTCTAGTATCTGCAAAAGAAATGCTTGAAAAAGCACACGAAGGGCATTATGCGGTAGGTGCATTTAACATCAATAACATGGAATGGATTAAAGCTATTCTATCAGCGGCAGAAGAAGCAAAGTCTCCGGTAATCTTAGGGGTTTCTGAAGGCGCCGGCAAATATATGGCCGGCTATAAGAATGTAGTCGGTATGGTTAAGGAAATTCATGATTTCTTAGGTGTAACCGTTCCGGTGGCCATTCATTTGGATCACGGTTCGTTTGACGGAGCTAAAAAAGCTATTGAAGCCGGTTTTACTTCCGTTATGTTTGACGGTTCTCATTTCCCGTTTGAGGAAAATGTGGAAAAATCAAAAGAAATTATTGCTTATGCTCATGAAAAAGGAATTTCGGTTGAGTGTGAAGTCGGCGGTATCGGTGGAGAAGAAGACGGAGTCACCTCCATGGGTGAAGTTGCTTCTCCGACTGAATGTGCTGCCATTGCCGAATTGGGAGTTGATTTCTTGGCTGCCGGTATCGGTAATATCCATGGGAAATACCCTGCAAACTGGGCGGGATTAAATTTTGAAGTTCTTGAAAAAATTCAAGAAGTTACAAACGGTATTCCTTTGGTATTGCATGGCGGTTCCGGTATTCCTGCCGATCAGGTTGCTAAAGCTATTTCATTAGGGGTATCTAAAATTAATGTTAATACCGAACTTCAACTTGAATTTGCTGCCGCAACAAGAAAATATGTTGAAGAAGGTAAAGATATTGAAGGTAAGGGTTATGACCCTCGTAAATTACTTGCTCCGGGGGCTAAAGCGATTCAGGAAAAAGTTATTGCAATGATGAAACAATTCGGTTCGGCAAACAAAGCTTAAAAAATAATAAATAGCCTCTAAAAAGAGGCTTTTTTAATCAAGGAGGTATAATGAAAGCGGTTTTATTTGATATGGACGGAGTGCTTATCGATTCGGAAATATATTATATGGAAGGCACTTATAAATGGATGAAGGAAACAGGTTATGAAGGTTCTTTTGAAGATGTCTGCAAAATCGTAGGGACAACCTTGGATGTTACCTATGAGATTTTATCCGGCTTGTTAAATAACGGGTTTTCCGTTGAGGTTGTAAAGGAAATCAATGAAAAATATTTTACCGACAATCCTCTTGATTTTAAAAATATAATGAAGCCGCATTCATTGGAGTTAATGAAATTTCTTAAAGACAATAATATTAAGATTGCCGTTTGTTCGGCTAGTCCCAAGGATAATATTTTACATGTTATGAGCGAATGCGGGTTCGATAAATATATTGATTATTTGGTCAGCGGAGAGGAATTTACTCACAGTAAGCCGCATCCGGAAATATATCTTACTGCGGCTAGGGATTTAGGGGTCGATATAAAAGATTGTTTGGTCATCGAAGATTCTGAAAAAGGGATTGAGGCAGGTAAAAATGCGGATATGGAAGTTATCGCCATCAGTGATGATCGTTTTCATCAGGATCAATCAAGGGCGGATCATCGTTTTAAATCG
>JBHAFN010000127.1:0-2687 GCA_041856105.1 Bacillota bacterium | reverse complement strand
CCCAGAATTAAAAAAGCCATTAATTATTCCATGTTTCTTTCCGTGTTTTGGGGAATATCATCAGCCATATTATTGCGTTTTATATCCGTGCCGCTAATTAAAGCAATATCAGGTTCCAATAATGTTTTACTGATTAACACAGCCAAAAACTATATTGCTTTTGCAACTTTGTTTTTTGCGGTATTGGGGATGCTTTTGTGTCTTAGAAACTCTTTGCAGGGATTGGGGCAAAAAATCGAACCGCTGATTTCAAGTATCATTGAATTAATCGGTAAAATAATCTTCGTGTTATTGATAGTTCCTAAAACAGGTTATTGGGGTATCATTCTTTGTGAACCGATAATATGGGTAATAATGTGTTTTCAGCTTGCCTATTCTTTCTATAAAAATCCGTTTATTAAAGAAATAAAATAATCGTATATTTTTTAATAAATATAAATTATAATATTATTTGCACGTTTTAAAGGAGATAGTATGTTTAAACCGGAAGAAATTCTTGAAATTACCATTGATACGGGTTATAAGAAAACCGTCAAACCTCTTAAAGCAAAAATTCTTTTAGGTTTTGTCGGCGGAGCGATGATCTCTCTCGGTTATTTAGCTTATATAAGAGTAATTTCATCTATAGCACATCAATGGGGGAGCTTTGCGTCTTTTATAGGCGCTTGTATTTTCCCGATTGGGTTAATTGTAATTTTGCTTGCCGGAGGTGAATTGGCTACCGGCAATATGATGGCCGTATCGGCAGCTTTAATTGCGAAAAAAATTAAATTTATTGATTATATAAAAAATCTTACCGTCATTACTGCGGCAAATTTTATTGGGGCTTTGTTTGTAGCCTACATATTCGGGCATGTGGTAGGCTTGACTTCAACAGGTATTTATTTGGAAGAAACCTTGTTAATCGCCAATGCCAAAATGAATACGACATTCATTCAAGCCTTCTTTTCAGGAGTCGGCTGTAATTGGTTTGTCGGATTAAGTTTATGGCTTTGTTATGGCGCAAAAAGTGCTTCAGGAAAAATATTGGCCACATGGTTTCCGGTAATGACTTTTGTGGCTATCGGTTTTCAACACAGCATTGCCAATATATTTGTAATCTTTGCGGCAATATTGGAAAATCAAGCTACCGTTTTTCAATTTATCAATAATTTTATTCCCGTTTTTTTGGGAAATGTGGTCGGTGGGGCAATTTTTATCAGTGCTGTCTATTATTACAGTTATCAAAAACATTAAAGCAGCTTATGTTTATTTTTGATGTATTTCAATAATTCTTTACAGCCTTTATAAATATCATTATAGGTTGTATTAAAGTCTAATGTATAATACGGATCTTTTATGTCTCTTTCTTCATCGGCATATTCTAATAATCTTTTAACTTCAGCCTTGTTGTTTTTTAATCTTCTTTTAATGTTATATAGATTATTTTCATCCATAGCGATTAAATAGTCGGCTTTTAAATCTTCATCACTTAATCTTTGGGCATATTTGCCTTTAGTATCAATTCTATATTTGGACAAGATTTCTCTTGTTTTGTAATGAACGGGGTTTCCCTCTTCTTCATAACTTGTGCCTCGTGATGAAACAATTATTTCATTTTGCAAGCCTTCCTCTTCTATCATCTTTTTAAATACAAATTCAGCCATTGGAGAGCGACATATATTTCCTAAACACACAAAAATTACTTTGATCATTTAATATTCCTTCCTGTTTCATATAAAAATATAATATTAATTTTATTAATTATCGCAATTTAATATTAGTTGTTTAGTTGAACATTACCGATCAAATGTCGATTCAACCTTTAATGTATTTTGATTGTTTAAAACTACTCTTAAGTACTTATTTTTTAAATATTCATTAATTATGGAAACTATTTCGTTTATGTCATGCGGACTTCCATCTTGTTTTATTTTTAAACCGGCACATGAACATCCGCCTATCGTATGAATTGAATATTCTATACCTTTATTTTTTAAAATTCGATTAATATCTACTATCATGTTGAAATGAACCACATTGTTTGCCATATAGTTACTCCTGTTAATAAGATTATTATACAATTATTTTAAACGCTATGGCACAAATATAATAAAACGATTGGGAACAGCGTAAGGTTGGAGATTGCTTTACAGAACGAGTTGAAAGTATGCCGGATGGCGAATTGATTTCGGTTACTATCAATGATGGTATCAAGAAATTTTCTGAACTTGGTAGGCACGATAATTCAAATGATGATAAGTCAAAATACAAGAAAGTATGTGTTGGGGACATTGCTTACAACTCAATGAGAATGTGGCAAGGTGCAAGTGGTTATTCACCATACGAAGGCATTGTAAGCCCTGCATATACGGTACTTTCGCCAAATTCGGGTATAAATTCAAAGTGCTTAGCTTATCAATTTAAGTTGCCGGAAATTATACATACATTTCAAGTTAATTCACAAGGAATAACATCTGATAACTGGAATTTGAAATACCCTGCTTTGAGTCAGATAGAAATATTCGTTTCAAAAGACGAGCAAGAACAAGCCAAAATAGCAAAGTATTTTGAAAACCTTGACAACCTTATCACCCTTCATCAGCGTAAGTTAAATAAAATTAAAGAATTGAAAAAAACAATGTTATCAAAAATGTTTCCAAAAAATGATGAAGATAATCCAGAAATTAGATTCAAGGGATTTACTG
>JBHAFN010000126.1:0-2661 GCA_041856105.1 Bacillota bacterium | reverse complement strand
TTAAACAGGTTGATTAAAAATGTTTTCTTTATTGTTTCATTGGAAATATTAATCATTGTCGCATCTAAATTGTTGGTTTCGATTTTAGGGTTTTTATATAGTAAAAAAATATCGTTTTTTAACGGGAAGATATGGTCGTTTTCTATTTTCAAACCTGATTGATTATTGATGATTAAGACGGTGTAATCTAAATTTTGATAATTATCTTTCGAGTATATCTGCATTTTCATTTTGTACCTCAAGGTTAAGAAATCCATGTTAAATATACCAAGATTACCTAATTATGTAAATGTTTAGGCTATGCTAAGATAATCACATGAACGGGAGGAAGGAAAATGAAGGGTTTTAAGAAGGTTTTTTCTATTCTGTCGGTGGTTTTATTGTTGATCGGCGGATGTAGCGCTTCTTCTACTGCCGATAAGGTCAGCGGTACATTTACCGGCAGCGCTAAGGGTTTTGGCGGAGATGTCAGTGTTGAAGTTGTTTTAGAAGAGAGTGTTATCAAAACCATTACATATGATGTAAGCAGCGAAACCGATACTATCGGACAGGCGGCGGCACCTGTTTTGGTGGATAAAATTGTGGAAGCACAAAGTCTTAACGTTGATTCCGTATCAGGGGCTACCGTAACTTCCAACGCATTAAAAGAAGCCGTTACCAAGGCTTTAGAAAGTGCCAAGGTTAATTTGGATGATTTTAATAAAGAGATTACTAAAAAAGGTGAAGATGTAGAAATCAGTGCCGATTTAGTGGTGGTCGGTACCGGCGGTGCGGGTACGGCGGCGGCTTTAGTAGCGGGTTCGGCAGGTAAGAATGTGGTTATTTTGGAAAAGAATTCTTTTGTCGGCGGAAATACCAAAATATCGCACGGTTTCTTTGCGATTGGTACAAAATGGCAAAAAGAAGCCGGTGTGGATGTGAATGTTGATGAAGCGGTTAAACAATTATTGGAATTTAACGATTATTTGTCCAACGGTCCTTTAACAAGAGCGATTGTGGAAAATTCCGCTGAAACGGTGGAATGGTTGGATTCTTTGGGAATGAAGATTGTTCTTCAGGAAGGCACAACTCAATTTGCTCATTTAGGCGATAATTATAAGGCGCAATCTTATCATGTGTATGAAAATACCGAAGAAGGATTTACGGCATTATATCAGGAGTTGGAGAATTTAGGTGCCGAATTATATCTTAATACAACCATGGAATCGTTGATTTTTGAAGACGGAGTTGTAAAAGGGGTTATTGCCAAGACGGAAGATGGCGGTACCTTAACAGTAAATGCCAAGGCGACCATGGTTGCGACGGGCGGTTACGGTGCTAATGAAGAATGGATTAAAGAAGTTACTCATAATGCAAAATTAAATTCTTTGGGAGTTCCCAATATGGGTGAAGGTTTGGCGGCAATGATCGAGGTCGGGGCAACGGATATTGACAGTACGCCGTTGTTACATGCGGCTCAGCTTGCCCAATCCGAGGTTACCCAAGATACTTCAGGGGAACATTTAGCCGGATTTTCCAACAGTCCGATCACTCAATTGTTGATGTCGCCTTTGTTGTGGGTTGATCCGTCAGGTTCACGTTTCGTGAATGAAGATGTGGTTTATGATACCGCATTCTGGGCTAATGCGGCTTATGCGGTTGGCGGGCAATATTACTTTGTGGTTGATACGGCAACTTTAGAGGCTTATACAAAGGGTAGTGAAATGTTAATTTCCAAAGCGGGTCCCGGCGCCAATATGGATGCGGGTAACTTTGTTGAACTTGCCGAACTGGCGGTTGAAGGCGGTACGGCATTTAAAGGAGAAACTTTGGAAGAGTTGGCTGTTAATGCCGGTATGGAAGTGGACGATTTGGTTAACAGCGTGGAAAGATATAACTTGATGGTTAACGGTAAAGTTGATACCGATTATGCCAAATCCGTTGAATCGTTATTGTATCCGGTAAGTGAAGGACCGTATTATGCGTTTGATTGTCGTGCGGTTTTCTTAGGTACAATCGGCGGGGTAAGGGTTAATGAAAAATTGGAAGTTATCGGCAGCGATGGTAAAGCTATTGAAGGATTATACACGGGCGGAACCAATGCCGGCGGTTATTATCATGGGGAAGGTTATCCTCCTTATGAAGGATTGGCTTCAGGTTTTACTTGGACATCGGGTAAAATTGCCGGGGAATCAATTGTTGAATATTTAGATGAATGAGGATGGAAACATCCTTTTTCTTTATTAAAATTTCAAGGGAGTATAAAATTATCTGAAGGAGGATTTGTTATGGAGTTTGTTTGTGTAAAAAGCGATCGGGAAATTCATGAATTATTGAAGATAGTCAGGGTTATCTGGCGTGAAGTATTTACGCCTATTATCGGCAATAAGCAAGTGGAATACATGCTTAGGACATATCAATCATTTGATAATATCAAAGAAGAAATCAATGATAATCATCAGTACTTTATTTTAAAGGATGAATATAGAACGGTCGGATATACGGCATATAAGGATGAAGGAGAAAAAATTTATTTAAGTAAAATTTATTTTTTTGATTCGGAAAGAGGAAAAGGGTATTTTAATAGAGTTTTGAATTATTATGAATCATTAGGTAAACTCATTTATTTAAATGTGAATAAAAATAATGAATTGGCGATTAAGGTTTATAAAAACAAAGGGT
>JBHAFN010000125.1:0-3234 GCA_041856105.1 Bacillota bacterium | reverse complement strand
TATTCGTAAAATTCATATATTTTAACGTTTTGATTAACCATAGTATATTCTGCCTGAATTTTTAAATTATTTTTATATTCATTAATAATTATTTGATCCGCTACATCGTTTTTGAAAATTTCGGTTTTATAAATATTATCATTATCGTATTCATGTTTATATTCGACGGACGTTTCCTCATTAAATATACATTTTTCATTGATTAACTTATCTTTGTCATATGTATAATTACATTCAACAACCCCTTCAGCATTCGTGGTGATTTTTTTTGTCTTTAAATTATCAGTGCCATATTCATAACTTGTTTCTTCAACAACGCTGCCGTCTAAAGCGTAAACTTTGGAAGTAACCATTAAAGAATTTGCATACTCATTAATGATTTTTCCATCTTCCCAAACCACTTCAACGATATTATTATCATTATCATATTTATATGTTCTAAACAATTTTCCGTCAACAAATTCTTCAACCAAATTATTGAGATCATCATATTTATATTCACTGATTACTGTTGAATTATCAATATAGCCGGTTTTCTTATCCAGCAAATAAACCGTTTTATCGCTTAAAGCAGAACATGAGGAAAGAAATAAAATTAATACCAGTATACTCTTGATTTTCATTACTTTTTTAGTCATTAAAAACAACATCATCAAAATACCTCCCGTTATTTAAAAATCTCATTAAAAATATATAATCCTTATATTCATATAATATCAAAAAAAAATGTAACCCTTGTTAAAAATTAGTAAAAATCTTACCTCTTATATTCTTGAATTGTCTGTTGCCGCAAATTTCTTATTCCCCTCTGCCATGTAAACATCCCTTCCCCTTCGTTAACGATTTAAAACCAAATAAAAAACTGCACGATTATGCAGCTGATTTTATATGCCGATAACTTATTTGCTTAAGCAATTCGGGCATTGGTGATGCGGTCTTTTCGCTTCACCGCATGATGGACATTTAACCAATGTAGGCGCTTCAAGTTTAAAGTGAGTTCTGCGCTTATTTTTTCTGGTTTTTGAATTTCTTCTTTGTTGTACAGCCATTTCGACACCTCCTACTCGTCATCACTGAATTTAAAATCTTTAAGTTTGGCTAAGCGTGGATCAATCTCATCCTTTTTTGATGCTTTTAGATCTTCTTCACTGATGATACGCCAACCTTCCCCTTGAGGGTATTTTACATTACCACTGCTTACCGCTTTAAGTGGTACTTCCAAGTTTATCAACTTGAATATAACGGGAATTAATTCTACTACATCATTTTTCACCACATATGCGTCAACATCGCTTGTTTCAACAAATGAGAATTCAAGATGAGCATCAAATTCAAATGGAATTTCAATATCTTCGTTAGTTATGGCACATGGAGTTATCATCAATCCACTCACATCCATATCCACTTCAAAGGTATCTAAATCAGCTAAATAGTAGCCTTCACCATTAACATGCACATTTTCCAAACCCCTAAGTCTTTTGTTATTTACAAAAGCTTCCGGTTCGAAAGAAAGTTCTTCATCAAACGTTACTTTTGAATCTTTTTTATTCAACAGTTCAGTTTTTGTCCACTTCAAAAGCATGTTCTCCTACTCGTTAACGCATTAATTATAGCAAACCATTACTCAAAGTCAATATTTTTAAACATTGCCCTGAGCCTTGGAAGAAGCATTCAAATTCAGAAAATCTTTAATATCCTTAATAACTTCCTGATTAACATTTTCAAACAGCAATTCATGTCTGGCCTTATCATATGTTTTTAAAATAATATTGTCATAACCCGCTTTTTGCAAATCGGTTATCGATGTATTAACCCCTTTTTTAAAACCGGTAATACCATCATCATTTCCAACCAGAAATAAGATCGGCAACTTGTTGTTTTTAACATCATAGCCTTGATGAATATCTATCAAACCGTTAACAATCTCCAAATATGCCGAATTTGTAAAAGCATACCCGCAATACTCGTCGTTAATATAATTATCGACATTTTCCTCGTTATAGCTTAACCAATCATATTTGGTTCTCGGATTGGATACATGTTTATTATAACCCTCAATAATATAATTGTATAAACCGTTTATTTTCCGCTTCTTGCCCGCAAAAATACATATCATCTGTAACAATCTTCTTAAAACGGGAGTAAGCGTTTCATAACACGGAGGACCGCTTAAGATCAAACCGTCAAAAATGGTAGAATACCTTTTTAATAAACTTCTGCCGACAACGCTTCCCATACTATGTCCGAATACAAATAACGGCGCATCATTTTGTTTTCTTATTTCAATGCACATGTTATGAGCCGTTTCAACAAGATTATTCCACCCGCCATCGCCAAAATAACCCAATTCATCCTTATATGTTTCGCCATGACCTATTTGATCATAAGCATATACCAAATACCCTTCTGAAGCCAAATCTTCACAAAAGCGCTTATATCTTCCCTTATGATCGCACATTCCGTGAATAATCAAAACATTTCCCCTAACCTTTCCTTTAGGACTGTAAATATCCGCCGAAATTTTTACATTCATAACGATCACCTCGTTTATATTCTAACACATATGTTATTATTATAACGGTGATAATTTTGAAAGCAGTAGGAATAGTAGTAGAATATAACCCCTTCCATAAAGGACATAAATTACATATTGATAAAACCAGAGAGTTATGCAAACCGGATGTTTTAATAGCGGTCATGTCCGGTAATTTCGTACAAAGAGGAGAACCGGCGATAATCGACAAATGGCAAAGAGCTAAAGCGGCTGTTTTAAACGGAGTCGATTTGGTATTGGAACTGCCTTATATATATTCCACTCAAAGTGCCACCCAATTTGCCAAAGGAGCGATTACAATTCTTAATTTAGCCAAAGTGGAAGCCGTTGTATTCGGTTCGGAATCAAACAATCTGCCGGAATTAATGGAAATAGCCAACACTCCCATCAACGTTGACAATTTAAAAGAAAGCATGCATATGGGAAACAGCTTTGTAAAATCATACGGTTTGTTATCCAAAACAATGGAACCAAACGATATCTTGGGAGTAGCCTATTTAAAAGAAATTCTTAAAACCGATATAAAGCCGTATACGATCCAAAGAACCAACCATTATCACGATTTGACCGTTCAGGAAATAAGCAGCGCTTCCGCAATCAGAAACGCTTTATTTAATAATATCGAAACCGATTCTTCCTTGATGAAAGATGAACTGCATAACAGCGAATTATTATCTTTG
>JBHAFN010000124.1:0-2547 GCA_041856105.1 Bacillota bacterium | reverse complement strand
GATGAAAAAATTGAAATAGCGGAAAACGGAACCACTTTTGAAGAAAATGCTTTGATTAAAGCGAAAACGGTTAGTGAAAGATTTAATATTACCTGTATTGCCGATGATTCCGGTTTGGAAATAGACGCTTTAAACAAAGAGCCGGGAGTATATAGCGCAAGATATTTGGGTGAAGATACTTCCTATCAATATAAAAACAAGGTCATTTTGGAAAGAATGAAAGATAAAGAGGATCGTACTTGTCGATTTGTCTGTGTAATAGCCTTGGTCGGTAAAGGGGTTTGTAAAACCTTTTACGGCAGTGTGGAGGGGGTTGTGGCGAAAGAAATAATCGGGAGTAACGGTTTCGGTTATGATCCGATATTTTATTATGAACCTTATCAAAATACGTTCGCCAATGTATCCGGGGATATGAAGAACGCGGTATCTCATCGAGGAAGAGCGATAAGAAAGATGGTAGAGTACTTTGAAGAAAATAAATAATGTCTTGGCTTATTTTATTTGTTTTACGGCATTTATAGTTTTGTTTATTACGATATTGGATCTGGTAAGCTTTGATATTAATTTTTATAAAAAAGAATATCAAAAGCTTTCAATAGCTCAAACAATTAAAATAAGTGATGATGATTTGATAAGGGTTACCAATCATTTATTGGATTATATTAAAGGGAATAATGACGATTTAACGATTACGGCAGTGATTGATAATCAAGAAAGAACGGTTTTTAACAATAGAGAAGTATTGCATATGATTGATGTTAAGATTCTTTATACATTCTTTATAAATCTTCGCAATGTTTTATTGGTTTTGATGATTATCATTTATTTATATTTATCGGTTAATAAATATTCTAAATTATTATTGGCGGATATTTTTATAAAGGTTTCTAAAATGTATTTAATTTTAATCTTGGGTTTATCCTTTTATGCGTTGATTGATTTTGAATCGTTTTGGTTGAACTTTCATTATTTGTTTTTTGATAACGAGCTGTTTTTTTTAAATCCCAATACGGATATTTTAATAATGATGGTTCCTTTACGGTTTTTTATCGATTTGGTTGTTAAGATAATTGTTTTTTACGCATTGTGTGTGGCTGTATTATTAATAAGCGCTTTTAAGTTAAGGAGAAATAAACTTGATAAATATTGTATTATATGAACCGGAAATACCGCAAAATACCGGTAATATCATGCGGACTTGTGTTGCGACAAACAGCAAACTGCATTTAATTGAACCGATGGGATTTAAGATAGATGAAAAACATCTTAAACGTTCGGGGATGGATTATATAAAATATTTGGATTATAAGATCTATCCCGATTGGGAAACATTTAAACAGGAAAATGGCGGTAAATATATTTATATAACCAGATATGGTAATAAACCGCCTTCCGAATGTGCTTTTAAAGCGATAAAAGAAGATATTTATTTGATTTTCGGTAAAGAAAGTACGGGAATTCCTAAAGAAATATTGAAAGAAAACCTTGCGGATTGTTACAGATTACCTATGGTTTCATATGCGAGATCTTTAAATTTAAGTAACTGTGTCGCTATTGTGGTATATGAAGTTTTAAGACAATTGGATTATTTGGATTTATGCAGAAGGGAAAGTATAAAAGGGGAAGATTATCTTTTGAAAGATTAATTGAGAATATTTTTTTGTGATTATGAGTGAATGTATCTTGATTTTATAAGGATAAATCAGGTAAATATTTTACGGTATAAGGTAAAAACATCTTGTTCAATATCTTAAAAATAAGTTTCAAATATGGTAGTATTAAGTAGATTTCAAAAGATTATGTGTCTATGTTTTCTTTGATTTTTAACATTCATCTTTAGAGTGGGGATTTATGTAAAGAGTATATGGTTGGGCTTAATCAATGAGTTGGTATATAATACTCTGGGAAAGGAAAAGGTATGATTGAAAATATAAATGACATCTTAACTATTTCAATAATAGGGTTATTGATTATTATTTGCGCTTTATATACCTTTAGTGTCTTTTCAAAATATCATGCTAGAAGATTAATGGAGCTGGAAAGTGAATATTATGATTATAGTGATGATAATATCGATGATGATACGTATTTATAAAGGAGAATTAAATGTTTACTGTCAAGCTTACAAGTGAAAAAGCCCCAAAGGCTATCGGTCCTTATTCACCGGGTATTAAATTAAGTGATTTTGTGTATTTGTCCGGTCAATTGCCGATAGATCCTAAAACGATGGCTTTGGTTTCCGATGATATTAAAGAACAAACCGAACAGGTTTTAAAAAACATTAAAGCTTTGTTAGAAGAAAAGGGTTTAGAAACAAGACATATTGTTAAAACTACGGTTTATATGACAGATCTTAAAGAATTTGACGATATGAATGAAGTATATGCGACTTATTTTAAGGAGCCGTATCCGGCCAGATCATGTGTTCAGGTTTGTGCGTTGCCGAAAAATGCCAAGGTGGAAATAGAGTGTCTGGTCATTGATACTTTACAATATGAAACAAAAGGGAATTGCGGTTGCCATGGTGATTGTTGTCAAGACGGCGAT
>JBHAFN010000123.1:0-6227 GCA_041856105.1 Bacillota bacterium | reverse complement strand
TGTTTTTAAATTCTTATTTTCATTTTGAATTTGTCCGCAATCAAATATTTTTTCAATGGCGGGAGTTAAAGCGTTCATAATTAAAATGGAATACATAACTCCTTCCGGTAAATTGGCATTAATTCTGATTAATACGGTTAAAAAAGCACAGCCCATCGCAAATAAAATTCTTCCGGGAATAACCGTCGGATTCGTAACCGGATCGGTCATCATAAATACCGCTCCGAATGCCGCCCCACCGGTTAAAACATGAAATATCGGAAATGATATTCCTTGCCCGTTAACTAAACCGATAATCAACGTTGTAACAAACAATGTTGAAAGGTATACTATTGGAACACGATAATCGATTACGTTTTTATAAATCAAATAAATACCAACCAATAAAATAACCAAAGTGCTGGTTTCACCTATCGCCCCGGAATAATCCCCGATAAACATATTGAACAAACCGCCATAAGAATTTATAAAACTGTTAAATGCGGTTTCACCGATAAACCATCCCTTACCTGCCAATTCCGTAGTGGGAGTCGCCCCGGTTACAAAATCATTTACCACGCTCGATGTAAAGCTTGCCGCAATGATTGATCTTCCCAAAGCGGCGGGATTAAAGACATTTTGTCCAAAACCGCCGAACACCAATTTACCGAAAAATATACATAAAATCGTACTGATAATTAAAGCATAATAACTGATAGATATTTGACACATTAAAGTCAGGATAATAGCCGTAACCCACGGAAATGAAGAAACCAAACCGTCTTTAATATCTTTTTTATTAAAATAACTCCACAAGGCTTCAACCCCAACCGCACTGATTACGGAACTGGCCAATAATCCAAGCGCTCTTAAACCGAATTCAACTCCATAATTCACGAAATAGTAAATATCACTTACGGCAAATACCGCCAATAACCCAAGGGTTAAATGAAACATTATTCCTTGCGTAGATAAGCTATCATGATAATTAGGAGATACTTTATATGTTAATTTCATCTTCTTCCTCCCTTACTATTTCTTAGCCTTTAAAGCCATGTATCTTTTTGCTCTTCTGATACCTTCGGTTACTTCTATATTGGACGGACAAACATATGAACAAAGTCCGCATTCGATACATTCGTTAACTCTCAATTTATTCAGTGTAACAATATCCGAAACGGCATGAGCGTTGTTAATCCTTACCGGTTGAAGCCCCGCAGGACAATGATCGCTGCATCTTCCGCATCTTAAACAAGCTATTTCTTTATATTTTTTATTTTTAATTACGGTAATCGCATTGGAACTTGGCGAAATGACAAATTCATCGGAAGTAACCGCCTGCCCCATCATAGGACCTCCATCCACAACAATAACGCCTTCATCGCTATAACCGTTACATACCGCAATTAATTCTTTTACAGGGGTTCCGATTAAACATAAAACATTGCTCGGATTATTAACTCCATCTCCCGAAACCGTAACCACCTTTTGAGTGATAGGCATTCCGTTTGTTAAAGCGTTGGCCAACGAAATGGCGGTGGTTGCGTTGTTTATAATACAACCGACTTCGCTCGGCAATTTTTCATAACGTTTTTTAGTTAATTCATATACTAAAGTTCTTTCCCAACCCATCGGGTAAACATCGGGAACAGCCACAATCTTGATGCCCTCAATCCCCTTAAACGCATCATTCAACTTGGCAATCATTTCTTTTTTCGTCTTTTTGACAGCTATTAAGCATTCTTCGGCTTTAGCCATTTTAAACATTGCCTGAACACCTAAAACAAGTAATCGCATATTATTACTCATCATTTGATAATCAGCCGTAATATAAGGTTCACATTCAACGGCGTTAATAATCAATTTCTCAATACCCTTAGGATTGTTATATTTAAAAAATGTAGGGAACCCCGCCCCTCCACATCCGACTATCCCGGCTTGTTTTGTAAATTCGACAAGTTCTTCGACAGTTGCTTTTTTATAATCAAGAGGTTTCAGCGGCAAGTCAACTTCATATTTACCGTCATTTTCAATAACTAAATGCTCACAAGGTTTTAATGAGGAATTAATTATCTTTTCGACACCTTTCACAACTCCGGATACCGGAGAATATAAAGGAACATAAAAATGATCGTTTCTTTCAGCAAGTTTTGTCCCAACTTTTACCACATCGCCTTCTTTAACAAGCTGAGTATATAATACCCTCCCGTTAACCAAAGGTACTTTAACAACAGACAAGTCTTTCATTTTTATAATTTCATTATGAGTTGTCAACTCTTTATGACCGTTTAAATGAAGATTCATCTGTCCCAATAATAACGACATATAATCCATCCTTTCATCTATATAGAACATGCATATTATACCACCAGCCAAGCCGTTTTTCTATACTAGAATAAGGGTATATGTTATAATACTAACTATGAAAAAAATTACCATAATTGCAATTATCGCCTTACTTTTTACAGGTTGTACGGCAAAAAAAGAATTAGCCATGTATTCAAACACTACCGTAAGTGCCGGATTTGATACTTATATAAGCATTAAAGCTTCAGCTTATTCAAAAGAAGAATTTGATACTTATTTTAATTCGAGTATCGAAAACTTTATCTATCTGAATAAGCTCTTTGACATATATCATACTTACGACGGCATAAACAATTTAAAGTCCGTTAATGACAACGCCGGAATACAACCGTTAGAAGTAGATCCGATATTAATTGAAATGCTCAGTTTGGCAAAAGAATATTATGATTTATCCAACGGAGAATTTGACATTACTTTAGGACCCGTATTAAAGATATGGCATGAATATAGAACGCAAGGTTTATTAAATATGGCGGAAGGTAAATCGGGCAGTACACCTTCATTGGAAGAATTGCAAGAAGCCTATAAATGCGTAGGTTGGCAATATGTCGAAATAGATAAGACAAACAATACCGTTTTTCTAAATAATGCATGTGCTTCATTGGATGTCGGAGGAATTGCGAAAGGATTTTCAACCGAATACGTTGCCGAAAAATTGGAGGAAAACAATATTGCCGTAGGTATAGTTGATGCCGGCGGTAATAACCGTACCATCAATTCCAAATTGGACAATACTCCTTGGCGAGTAGGAATTCAAAGCCCGACGGGAAGTGCCGACAGTATTATCGCCGTAACAATCGACGGAAGCATGTCTTTTGTTACAAGCGGCGATTATCAAAGATACTATCTTAGCGAAGACGGCAATACTTATCATCATATTATCGATCCTTCAACCCTCTTCCCTGCCGATTATTATAATTCGGTAAGCATCATTACCGATGACAGCGGAATTGCCGATGCGCTGAGTACAACTTTATTTACCGTAGATTTTGAAACCGGAAATCAAATTATTGATGAATTCAGAAAAAATAATCCCGACTCCACCTTGGAAGTAATTTGGATTATGACCCCTGAAAAAAAAGTGGATACGCAATACATTAAAGAGAAAAACGGTTACTATATCGCTTACACAAGCGGTTTAGAAAATAAAATTATCTGGGAATAATAAAAAGGACAAAGTCCCTAAACCTGAATTTTTGCACAGGCTTACGAATTGTCCTTTTCGTATTATAAAACTAGAAATTATTTATGCAATAAATCTAGTTTGAAAAGAGTTTAGATGTGTTAGAATAACATCGAAGAGAAGATTAAATAAAATGAATTGAGACTCCATATCTGGATGAACTCGTAAGTAACGATTTGTGGCTATGACTACTTCTGTATCGTGCTTCTCTTCACTGAATAACAAATATGACTAGGGGTTATGTAAGGATAATTTCTAGTCTTTTATTTTGTAGGCATACATTATAATGGGCTTAGAAAGCAGAGAGAAGTCCTTTTTGAAACACTGCCGTGAATTCGTAAATTAAAATTCTCTGCTTCCTTTTATGGCTTGAATCAGTTTATATCCAAATAGAATATTTGATCATTCAAATGAATCTGCATCTAAGACGAAAATAGATTGTCATAAAGCTGGGAAGTTGTGCTTTCGAAATATATAGAAGGAGGAAAAATAAATGAATGGTCCAATCGTATCGATTGATGTATCAAAAGGTGAATCTCATTATCAGGGATTCAAAGATTTGAATGTTAAATATTCAAATGTGAGAAAGATAGAACATGATAAAAAAGGCTTGAATGAATTATTAGTACTTGTCAGAGAAATGGAGAAGAACCTCAATCAAAAAGTATGTGTTGTCTATGAAGCAACAGGCGTCTATCATCGAGTCATTAAAAAGTTTCTGGATGACAATGAGATCAAGCAGTACATCATCAATCCATTATTGTCAGCTAAAACACGCAAGAATGATTCTTTAAGAAGCCCGAAAACAGACAAACTGGATTCTAAATCGATAGCTAAGACGTATTACAATCAAAATCTGTATAGTTCAACCAAATCAAGTAATGTTTATCATGAGTTAAGAGAATTATCACGCTATTATGAGGATGTTTTAGTTCATATTCGTAAGGATAAAGTAGCTTTCAGAGCTCAACTGGATATTGTTTTTCCAGGATATGACAAGTTGTATGAAGATTTATATGGTCTTGTGTCCCTAACGGTCATTGAAAAGTACCCACATCCAGAACTGCTGGACAAGAAAAATGTGAAGACTGTATCTAAAGTCATTCAGGCAAAAACATGTCACAGAGAATCTATCAGTGATGCAATGGCAGCTAAAGCAATAGAGTTTTCTAAGACTGTTTACTCTGGGTGTGATAAAGACGATATCGAAGTAGAAATATTGAAACGACTTATCGTCAATTTAAGAATACACCTAGAGGAATCAGAACGAGTCATCAACGAGATGATACGATTAGCACAGGATTTACCAAACTTCATTATTCTTAAGTCAATACCAGGGATAGGAGACAATCTAGCTGCACGACTCATCGCAGAGATTGGAGATATGAGTAAATTCAAGAAGTATACACAATTGGTGGCTTATGTCGGGATTGATCCAAGAATCAATGAGAGTGGTCAAGATGATGGTAAACATCTTCACATCACCAAAAAAGGAAACAAACGATTAAGGTGTTTATTATATTTAGCTGTCACATGTGCAATAAGACTCAAAAGAGACGACAATAAGATAAAAGATTATTACATAAAGAAAATGCAGCAATCAAACCCAATGAGTTCGAAAGCTGCAAAGATTGCATGTGTTAATAAATTAGTGCGAATAATTTTTAACATGTGCAAAAATGGTACAGTGTACCAATACTAAAAGCACAGAAATTATAACACAAATTTTCCTGAAATCGAGATTTTCAGGATTTTTGTCGTACTTTGAAAAAGAAAACCAGAATAATTCAAAATTAGCTTAAAAACTATTGATTTCTATTATCCAATTTAATTTTTGCCTAATAATTTAAACATATTCTTTTTATATACTTCTACTCCCGGTTGATTAAAAGGATTAATATCCAATAAATAACAAGTCATCGCACAGGCAATAAAGAAATAATAACTCATATAGCCGAATGAATATGCCGAAGTATCTTTTAAAGTAATCATCAAGTTAGGAACATTACCGGTAACTTCATGAGCTTCCAATGTACCTTGCATCGCCATCTTATTTACCCAATCAATACTTTTTCCGCTTAAATAATTCATCCCGTCATCATTTGCCTCATCATACGGGAACGTTAAATCTTCCAACGGCTTATCTACCAACAACAAGGTTTCAAACATAACTTTTTTACCTTCTTGAATAAATTGTCCCAAACTGTGTAAATCGGTTGAGAATGTCGCCGAAGTAGGTAAAATACCTTTTTCTTCTTTTCCTTCGGATTCACCGAATAACTGTTTCCACCATTCTCCCACCAATGTCATTTGCGGTTCATAAGTAACAAGCATTTCCGCATCTTTACCTTGGTTTTGTAATATCCTTCTGCATACGGCATATTGATAAGCGGGGTTTGTTAATAATGAATCGTCATTCAAGTCGATATAAGCTTGTTTTAAACCTTTAAACAATTCATTGATATCGATGCCCATGATTGCCAGCGGCAATAAGCCTACCGGAGTTATTACGGAATATCTGCCTCCGATATCATCGGGAATAACGAAGGTTTCATAACCTTCTTTATCCGCCAAGCCTTTTAATGTTCCTCTGGCTTTATCGGTGGTCGCAATAATTCTTTCTTTACATTCTTCTTTACCGTATCTTTTTTCCAAATATTGTTTTAATATTCTAAATGCCAAAGCCGTTTCCGTAGTC
>JBHAFN010000122.1:0-6793 GCA_041856105.1 Bacillota bacterium | reverse complement strand
CACTAAAACACCTGTGAATGAAAAGGATTCATTTATTGAAAATATTTATCTGTTTGAAAATGAGATTATTGACTATACTATCGGTTATGAATTTCCGTTCGGCGCAAAAAAACTGATAATCAGCGATGTTATTCCGGCAAATACTACCTATGTTGTCGGAAGTATAACCGGAATCGGTGCCGATGATAGTGCGCTAGTGAACGGAACCGGAACATTGAAGTGGGAAATAACCGGTAACGAGGGTGACAAAGGTTTTGTTACTTTTAAGGTTAAGGTTAATGAAGGAACTGCTGCCGGAGTAAATATCAGTAATAAAGCTAAGCAAGAATTTTATGACAATGCAAATGTTAAATTTATAGATAAATATACCAATGAAACGGTTGATCAGATTGACGATAATATCAAGAAATTAATTGATGCTCCTGCAAATGTGGGAGTGGGAGATACTCTGACTTATTCAATAGCATTTGAAAATTTTGAAACGGTTAATTCCGATTTGAACATAAAAGATATTATTCCAAACGGCACTTCTTTTGTGGAAGGAAGCATGAAGGTTTATAAAAATGACGGAGTAAGCGATTGGGACAGTAATGACGGTGTTTTCATCGGATCATACGACGAAAGCACAAAAACGGTTGAATGGAATTGTACCAATCTGTTGCCGTCGGCAAAAGGTGTTGTTGTATTTAAGGTGAAAGTTGAAAAAGAGGCTGTCGGTACAATTATCGATAATGTCGCAAGCTATGAGCTCGGCTTAAACAAATATAACTCCAATCATGTGAAAACAAATGTAAAACAAAACAAAGCTTCCGTAATCGGCGATGATAAAGGGGTTCTTCAACCCGGCGGTGAAATTACTTATTATGTAGGTTACAGAAATACGGAAAACAGCGTACAGGATATTGTAATAACGGATGTTATTCCGGCAAATACCAAATATATCACCGGTTCGGCCACAGGAAGCGGTATCGATGAAGCTGGAATAACAAGTGGAACCGGAACTCTTAGATGGGTAATAAATAATGTTGCACCTAATGAAAGCGGCTATGTAACATTTAAAGTAAAGGTGGACGATAACGCTGCCGACGGGGTGCAAGTTGAAAATGAAGCTGAGATCACCATAGGCACAAATGCACCGCATATAACAAATAAAACTATTGATATAGTAAATCCTAAAACGTCAAGCATAACTCATCATAATCCTGCTCATACAAATAACTACATATATACTAATGACAAATTAACATATGAAATAAAATATATTAATAACACCTTGAACAATCAAAATATTACCGTAAGCGATGCCATTCCTTTCAAAACGGTATTGGAAAGCATGCCGGCAGGTGCGACAGGCTACGATAAGAATAATGTCGTAACCGTTGTATTAAAAGATGTTGTGCGTCTTGAATGGACATTCAGCAATGTTGCGCCAAATACTGTAGGCAGCGTTACATTTGATGTAACGGTAACTGCCAAGGAGGGTTCGGTATTGAATTTAGGACATATAAAAATCGGTGATCGTAATCCTATTGTTACTAACGAGGTTATAAATAAATTTGAGCCTAAAAAGCCTAATTTTACAACTCCGGACAAATATCTGGTTACATTCCTGGATTGTCAGGGAAATACGGTTAAAGTCGAGTGGGTAAAACCAAATACATCTGCAACACCGCCAACGGGATACGGCGTATATGAAGGATACATCAATGTGTCAAGTCATAGAGATTTAAAGCCTACCGGCTGCGGTATTAAGGTTAATAAAGGGTACAAGGTTCCAAAGACAGGTCAAACGGACAATGATTTGATTTGGTATATTACTCTTGGTATGGGTTGCGTGTTGTTGGGCTTGATAAGAAAAAGAAATTTATTAAAAAAATAATTATTAAAGCATGCGATTAAGCGACAGATTGTTTAAAACTGTTACTTAATGAAATGTATTCATCAAATAGTGTGGATTTAGGTCCACACTATTTGATATATGGCAAGCATAAGGTTAAGGAGCGGTTGATATCGGATAAGATAAAAGTTTGAGAGAGTGCGATTGGGCAATTTATGTTCGAGTCTGCAGAATAGGATTATATCTTGATTTTAATATTAATCACGGCAGTATTGTAAAAGATATTACAATTCTGTAGCGAATATAGGACTTAATTTTGCTGCGGTATGTTTTATAAAAAGCACCTAATTAACACCAAAAAACGGTTAAAATAGCTTTGTATGTTTTTTGGGGGTATGCATGATAAAAAAATTAAAGTATTTGCTGATATTGATGTCGTTTACATTAGCGGCAACTTCTTTATCGTTTAATTCAGTTATTAACAATGTTAATGCTGAAGAAGAAGACTATACTTATACGATTGTGCAACAGTTAAGTGATGACAAGCAGTCGGTAAGCGTTGAAATTAATGTGGAATTAAAAGAAGATTATGAAATAGTTAATGTGCAGTTGAATAATGAAGTAAAGGAAACCAAAGAAGCCGTATTCATTTTAGAAAGTAACGGTGAATACATTGCCGAAATTAGCTATAAAAAAATCGGTGATGATGAAATAATTACAAAGGCCTTGGAAAAGATTACAATCAATGAAATTGAAGACAAGATTTTCAATGAAACGGAAGAATCTGCTTTAGATAGTAAACGGATTGAGGCGATACAGCCTGAAGCGGCGGTTTTGGATTTTTTAGGAATACAAAAATATGAAGATACGGAAAATCTATTTGCTTTTTCGGTTTATAAAAAAACAGACGTTGAAGCAGATGATAATTTTTATTTTTATGGAATTATTGATAAAATACGAGGATGGTTTGTTTTAAATACGGATAATCGATGGGAATTGATTGCCGATGATGAAGCGGTGGCAACGGTTATGAATAGAAATAATTGGCGCGATACGGCGGATTATTCAGCCAATATTCAAATTAATTCCTGGGGAATTTATGATGCGTCGGATATTGAGCTTTCCGCTTCAAATCAAGCAAGTTCGTCATCAGGTTATAAACTTAAATTTAATTGGAGCTTAACCGTACCTGCAGGAGGGGTATTGCATGCAAATGACACTATAGTTATTCCGGTTCCTCAAGGAGGGCCAAAAGTATTATGGACCGCCCAAAACGGAGCGTATGAAAATTTCTATCAGGGTACAATTTTGATGGGAAAATGGCGTTTTCAAAATAATAGTATAGAAATAATATTCGGAGCAAACGCTGAAGGGCATGCAACAATTACCGGAATCGAGTTTACAAGCGGTGCAAATGCGCTTACTCCCAATTATTCAAGTGCGGCGGATTTTGTAGAAAACGTATCCTTTAACGGACAAACAAAACCTGTCGGCTATTTGGGAACTCCGTTGCTTACAGGCGATTTTCCGAACTTGTTAAAGGGCTCAGGTGGAGCTTCAAATTCCGTTATTTCATGGTTTACAACCGTTAATTACAGCCAAATTCAAAACAGCAGTAAGACACAAGGATTGGCTGTAGTGCCGTTAGGTACTAAGGCTGTGGTAAGAAATAATTGTTATTTTGAGGATCATTTCAGTGCCGATGCCAAATTTGCGGAAGGAACAGGAGTTTTTTATGCGACGATGGCTATTCCCGCTTCATTGTCGTCTACGGCAAATGCGGCGATAAATGCCAGCTATGCAATGGATATAACATCAAAATTTACCAGAAGAAATGATGAAAATTCTTTTCCTACTTATGCGGCATTCAAAGCCAGCTTGAATCCTTTTGAGTGGGGTATATATAATAATGCGGACGGGACACAAACTGCAGTTGTTTTTTATGGGAATATCGGGAATAACGGCATGACTTATGACAGCTTGGAATCAAACTGGATTCAAAATGCGGTTAATTATGCTGTTAATAATTTTTATCCTGATACACCTGCTAATCGTAATATACTTACAAATTGGTTTACCGACGTTTATGGAAACGGCAATGTGCTTAACGGGAATGTAGTTGGTTATAATTTCCATTTTGGAACCGTATACAATAAAGTTATAAGCGATACCAATAAAAGCAATACTATGAGTTACAGCTATGACGGATTAACCGAAAATTCTACCGGAACCGGTACTTTGCAAGGTATTTTAGGTAATGTAATAGTTAATGCATATGCGGCTAGAGCATATAAGATTGATACGGATACATTGGCAATAGTGCAAAACGCTACAATAAAACTACAGCAATCTACTGACGGCGGTATAAGTTGGCATGATTATGGTGTGCCGCAACAAACCAATAATAATGGTTTTGTGGAGTTTACCGGGTTGGGGGTAGCTAAATATCGCTTTGTTGAAACTGCAGCTGCGCCGAGCTATGATTTAAACGCTTCGCCGGGCTATGACAGCGGTGCAGGAGGAGTTGTTTCAAATGAATTTGACGTTTTATCAGGTGAAACGGAAGGACATAAAGTATTGTTGGAAAATAAAAAAACCGGTTATAAAGTAATTTATGATTGGGGAACGGATTTCCCAAGTGATCAGACAATCCCTACGGATAATAATTCCTATGCAACAATGGCGCTGGCGGAGGCTGCCGTAGATACTACTTATTTTCCTTCTTATATATCTACCGCACCGAAAAACGGTGTAAATGGAACGTGGTATTTCAGTGGCTGGGATGGTGGAACGTGGACAGGAAATACTATTAAATTTGTCGGTTCATGGCATTTTGTGGCAAGTTTAACTATTCCTACGAACGTACACGTTGTAAAAGAATTTGATTTGATTAATGGCCAACAGCCTCCTACCAACAAGACTTTTGTATTCACCATTACTCCTTCTGCCGGTTCTCCGGCTGTATCCGCACCTACCAGTGTTTCAGTAAACGGTGCCGGAACCAGTCCGAAATTTGGCAATATCACCTTTGCACAAGCCGGTACTTTCACCTACAAGGTAAAAGAAACGGCGGGAAGTGATGCCGGCTATACTTATGACAATACGGAATGGACGGTTACCTATAAAATCAGTGATATAAATGGGGTACTGACTTTAGATGCCGGTTATCCAAAATATAATGATGGAACAAGCAATAAAACAGATATAGTTTTTAAAAATATATATGTTCCGCAATCATTAACTCAAACAGGAATAACAGTAGATAAAAGTTTTGATTTAGTTAACGGTCAGCAACCGCCAACTAATAAGACATTTACTTTTACTATCGTTCCATCAACCGGATCACCGGCAGTGGCAGCTCCAACAAGTGTAACAGTGAGTGGGGCAGGAACAAGTTCCAATTTTGGCAACATCACTTTTAATAAGGCAGGAGTATTTACCTATAAGGTTAAGGAAGTTATCGGAAGTGATGCCGGCTATACCTATGATAATACGGAATGGACGATCACCTATAAAATCAGTGATGTAAACGGAACATTATCATTAGATAGCGGGTATCCAAAATATAATAACGGAACTAGTGATGAAGCGGTGGTAATATTTAAGAATATTTATGTTCCTACTCCGATAAACGTTAAAATTCCTTTGGAGAAAAAGATTAACGGTGATGCGAGTACACATAGCTTTGATTTCAAACTTGAAGCGGTTTCCACAAATGTTGTCGGTATGATTGCTCAGACTATGCCTATGCCTGCCGGATCAATATCAGGAGTATTTAACGGTAGTTATCAAAAAGGTATTCATGAGTTGGGGATGATAAAATTTTCAAGAGAAGGGGTATATAATTATAAATTAAGTGAAATCACCGGAACGATTTTAGGAATGACATATGATAATACATATTATGATATAGAAATAACGGTTATTGATAATAACGGAGTATTGGAAACAAGCAAAAAGGTAACAAAATATTCATCGCTTGGGGTTCCATTAGTGACCAATAACTTTGGGATGGGCATAAATATTTCGGGAATTGAATTTATAAATAATTATTTGAAACCGCATGTACCTGTTGCACCGAAGGAAAATAAATCTCAACCGGGAAGAACCTGTCAAGATGACGGGTATCCGAACGGGTATTATTGGGATGATAATAAACAAATGTGTGTTTATAAAGGCTATAAAGTGCCGCATACCGGAAACGATTCCAATCCGTTAGGTTGGATGATCATAATTGGTTTGTGCGGCGGTATGATATTGTATCTGAATCTTAAACGCAGAAAAAAATAAATTATGTAATATCCATCTTGAATTTGTAATAGTATAGACCGATGTTTATTTGATGAAACATTGGCTTGTAATTTAATAGAAATTTTAGCTGCTGTCTTTTGTTTTATGAATTATGAAAGTATGATGCTTATTGATGTACTTTTGTCATGTGTTTTACAAGGTGAGAAAATGATTGTAAACGGTTTCAGTGCTTTTGTAGCGGATATTTAAAGGACGGGCAATATAAATGTTTAATTTTAAGGAGAGATAAGAATGAAAAAAGCGATTACAAAAGTAAGATGTATAAGTAATATTCCTGTATTTAGTTTTTTGACTCTTACATGCATGCTTGTGTTGGGTGTATTTATAATGAAGTTGGCAGAAGATATTACACATAAAACAGAGCTTTTTATACCTGGGATAGCGGTTTTATTTACCTTCGCTATATTTGTTTTAATCTTTAGCATTACCCGAATTATAAAATATATAAAGCTGTTAAAGAAATTTTAGAAGCAAAGCGGATAATTCGAAAAGAATGGAATGGACTATGGATAGTGAAAATAGGAATAATAAAAACGGATTTTCTTTTTGGGGTTTAATTATTTGGAATGTGCTTATATTCATGATTCTTCTGTTTGTATTGGGCAGTTTATTACAAAGAATATTTATTGAAGCTTTTTTCGGTAT
>JBHAFN010000121.1:0-3572 GCA_041856105.1 Bacillota bacterium | reverse complement strand
CCGGTATTGTATTATACGGTACGGAAATAAAAGCGATCAGACAGGGTAAGGTACAATTTAAAGACGCTTATATTTCTATTATCAACAATGAAGCTTTTATTAAAGAAATGCATATAGGGGTATATGATCACGGGAATAGATTTAATCATGATGAAACAAGAGAAAGAAAGCTTTTATTAAATAAGTTGGAAATCAAAAGATTAAAACAAAAGGTACAACTCAAGGGTTATACCGTTGTACCTGTAAAACTTTATCTTAAAAACGGATTGGCTAAGCTGGAGATAGCTTTAGCTAAGGGTAAAGATCTGTATGATAAACGACAAGCCGATAAGGAAAGAACAACAAAAAGAGAAATTCAAAAAGCTGTTAAGATGAGGTATTAATATCCCTCATCTTTATTGATTACATTGATTAAAGGTTGATTATTTACAAAATTATTTATATTGACAACAGCAATATCGATAACCTTTTTTAAGGTATAATCCATACTATAATTACCGGAAACATGCGGAGTAATTATGACGTTATCAAATTGCCATAATTTGGAGTTAATGGGGAGGGGTTCCGGATGGACTACATCCAGACATACTCCGTAAAAATGTCCTTCTTCCAATAATTTGATTAAGTCTTCAGTGACAACCGTATCACCTCGTCCTACATTTATTAATAGGGCATCGGGATTGATCATCTTTAATTTGTCATAGTTAAAATAATTTTTGGTTGATGGTGTGGAAGGAAGAATTAATACGACAATATCGCTTACTTTTAATATTTCTTCCATATTATCCATGGTGTAAAGTTTTTCAATATAATCCGGCTTATGGTCAATATTTCTTTTAACTCCGTATACTTTAGCTCCTAAAGCATGCATTTTCTTGGAAAAGGTATTGCCGATATTTCCTAAACCTACTACGGTAACAACCGAATCTTTGATTTGTCTTACTTTACCTAAATAGTTCCAATTATGATTGATTTGAGTTTTTATATATTGATTAAATCTTTTTGTTAAGGTAAAAACTGCGGTAATTAAGTATTCACCGATCGCCTCACCATAAGCTCCCGATGAGTTGGTGAGAATGATTTCGGAATTGATTTTGGTGAACCGATCCGCTCCTGCACTTTCTAAATGGAGCCATTTTATTATCGGTTTATTTAATAATCGGGGATTTATATTTCCGATTACGGCATCATATTTTTCTAAAATTTCTTCGGTTACTCCCTTGCGGTTAATAAAGTCTATAGTTGCATTGTTTACATTGGTAATAAAATGATTTTTTTGTTGGGAATTTAAGTCTACGGTTACTAATATTTTTTTCATGGGCAAATACTCCTGACAGTATAAATATATCATTGACGGGATATTTCGGCTATGGTTATACCTGTTGGAATTTCGGTTGTAATCAATCATATTTATTACGGTCATTTATTTGTGATATAATTATCTCGTACTAAGCTTGAATAAATTTAATTTATGTATTTAGGGGATTGATATAAGTATATCGATAACTTTAAAAAGAATTTGTTAACGGTCTTAGTGAGGAGGAAATTATGTTATACGTTATTATTGCTTTAGTTGTTGTGTGCGGTATTTATGTTGCGACTACGTACAATTCGTTTGTTACTTACGGAAACAAGGCGGATGAAGCGTTTGCGACAATGGATGTTTATTTAAAGAAAAGATATGATTTAATTCCTAATTTAGTTGAAACCGTTAAGGGTTATGCAAAACATGAAACGGAAACTTTGGAGAAGGTTGTAAATGCGCGAAATAAAGCGTTAACCAGTGCCACTTCATCCGAAAAAATCGATGCCGAAAAAGAACTTAATTCTTCTTTGGGAAGATTGTTGGCTATTGCCGAAGCATATCCCGATTTAAAGGCAAACGCAAACTTTATCTCATTACAAGGTGAATTGTCTTCAATGGAAGCGGAAATAGCTAATTCAAGAAAATATTATAACGGTGTTGTCAGAGAATTTAATTCAATGGTAGAAAGATTTCCCGGCAATATAATTGCGGGTATTTTCCGATTTGAAAAACAACCGATGTTTGCCATTACCAACGATGTTGAAAGAGAAAATGTCAGCGTAAAATTTTAAATGTTTTAAATTCGCTGTTTTCGGAGGTTAAGATGAAATTATTTAAAAAAGTATTATTTATCTTTTTGTCGTTGTTTTTCTCTTTGGGTTTTGTCGTAAATCCCGTAAAGGCTAATGATGATTTTGTGATTACTGATTATAATGTGGTTATTGATGTAAGTGAAAAGGGAGTTTATACGGTAACTGAAACATTGGATGTTTCTTTTAATCAGTTAAAACACGGGATATATTTAAATATTCCGACAAGATACGAAAATTTTACGTGGAATATCGACGGACAATATATAAGTAAATCTTATACTTTTCCGATAAGCTCCATTGAAGTTATTTCCGATCATGAATATGACGTTGAACGTCAAAGTGAAGGTGTATCCATAAAAATCGGCAGTCCTGATTATTATGCCGAAAAGAACGAAAAATATATTGTCAGATATAAGGTTCATTCAATCGATTTGGATTTAAACGGTATTCAAGCTTTTTATTATAATATTATTTCTACAAGATGGAACAATGATATATTAAAATCAAGTTTTACCATTAGTATGCCGAAGGAATTTGACATCTCCAAGATCAGTTTTACAACAGATGGGTACAATGTCGATCCCAATTTAACATATACGGTTGAAGGTAATACCATTAAGGGATTTTTAAATACTACAATTAATTACGGTAGAGGTATTACCGTAAAGATTGATTTGCCTGATGATTACTTTGATTATTCCATTAATAACAGCTATTTATATATAGCTATAGCGGCGGCATTACTGCTTTTAGCAATCATCGTGCTTAATTTCATTAAACACGGAAGAGATGATAAGGTAATTCCCACCGTTGAATTTGAAGCTCCTAAGGAGTTAACCAGTGCGGGAGTCGGATATGTATATAAAGGGGGAGTAAATAATCGGGATGTGGCATCATTGTTTTTGGATTGGGCTAACAGAGGTTATTTGAATATAATTGACAATAAAACCAGTCTAACTTTTCAAAAGATTAAACCTTTAGAGTCCGGTCATATGTATGAAATTAATTTATTTAAAAAAATGTTTAAAAAAGACAGTATTACCACCAAAGCGATTGCCAAAAAGTATGAATGTTTTGAAAAAGCGATAATTGAAATTAACAATCATTTCCGTTTAAAGGAAAATCGTATTTATTCTTCCGTTGCGGATAATTTACAAGGTTTGTTTATTTTCCTTGTTTCTTTACCTATCGTTATGGCAAATACTTATCTTGTTTATATAAAAGAATATGATATTGTAAAAGCTTTATTGCTTTCAGGATTAATTTTTATAGTTTCGATTATCAGTTTGGTAATATTCAGTGATTTAATTTCAAAAAATAAATCCAGCAATGTTTTTATTAATATTGCCAAGTTTATCATGGTTTTATTTTCCTTGTTGGCAGGTATTGCGGCGAGTTACAATTTACCGATGTTCGCTCTGGTTTTGTTGTGGGGGATTACTATCGTCAGTATG
>JBHAFN010000120.1:0-5144 GCA_041856105.1 Bacillota bacterium | reverse complement strand
ATAAAAACAATAATAAGAGGTGAAAAAATGTTTGCAGAAAAATTCAATTCCTTGATGAATATTGCCGAAGTTTCAAACAGTTCGCTTTCCAGAATCATTCATATAAACAGCTCACACATCGGCAGACTGCGCAGCGGCGCAAGACCGTTACCGAAAAAACACGAATATCTTTCTTCAATATGTCTTTATTTGGCGGAACATTTAAAGAAAGATTATCAGATTACTGCCCTACAAAAACTTACCGGTATCGGAAATGCGGCGCTTGATACAAAAGAAAAAACCGCTCTGTATTTGGAACACTGGTTATTAAACCAAGATCATGACACATCACCGGCAACAGGAAGACTTATTTCCGGCTTTTCACATTTCTCGCCAAAGACTTCAAATTCAATGTTTACAAATGGCGAAACGGAAGACAATTTGGCATCATACGCCAAGCATCTTTACGGTAATGCCGGTAAACGCCAAGCCGTCGAGCAATTTTTCCTTTTGATTTTACAAGAAAAGAAACCGCAAACAATTTTACTGTTTTCCGATGAAAACATGTCATGGTTGTATGAAGATATAAACTTTTCCATCCGTTGGAAAGAGCTTTTTACCAAAGTTATTCTTAAAGGAAATCGGATAAAGATTATACACTCCATCTCTCGTGATTTAAACGAAATTATCGAAGCGGTTCAAAAGTGGATACCTATTTACATGACCGGTATGATTGAACCTTATTACTATCCCCGCATAAGAGATGGAGTATTTCAACATACCATGTTTATCGCTCCGAACACGGCGGCAGTAATTTCATCTTCAATCAAACAGGAAACGGAAGGAATGTTGAATATCTTTCTCACCGACAAATCCGCATTGCATGCATTAACAAAAAAATATGAACAGTACCTTTCTCTTTGTCGGCCGCTTATGAACATATTTACCGAAAGAAACAAAGACGATTTTCGCAAAGCGATTGAAGGTTTTTTATATGCCGACGGCGATATATGCTTATATTGTGCCGTTCCGCCGCTTTTCGCCATGCCGAAACAGCTTGTCAAGGAATTGGCGGAAAAACCCGGAAATGGGGATTTACTTGAATTATGGGAACTTTGTTTATCTTCCTTTCAAAAAACCATAAAAAATCAAGCCGTTTCCATCACCCTGCCTGATCCGCAGCTTGCCATGCTTAAGCCGCTGTTTATTAAATTCCCTTTGCCTAAGCTGTTCTCATTCAAAGAATTCGCTTATACTAAGGAACAATATTTATTACATTTGGATCATTTGCAAAAACTTGCCCGCAGGTACAAAAATTTAACCGTTACGCTTCGCAATGATCTCGAATTTAATATGACGCTTTACATCAAAGAAGATGTCGTTGTTATAATGGCAAAAACGGATAATCCCGTTTCAGCCTTTGTCATTAACGAACATAATATGATTAACGCCTTTTGGGACTATTTAAAAAATCATAAATCATCCTGACGTAAATAACAGTCATATAAACCATAAACCGTTTTGTATATCTTCAATAACACAATTTCATTAAATTTAAATGTAAAATACAGATGAAAATAAAATATTAAAAAAAGAGTCGTTTGATTTTTGATAAAAATCAGTTTCATTGCTCTTTTATTTTTTATTCAGCCGTTGCAGCTTCCAAAGCAACCTTCATCATATTGGTAAATGAATTTTGTCTTTCCTCGGCAGTGGTAATCTCTTCGCTTACAAAACTGTCCGAAATGGTCAAAAGACAAGCGGCATTCTTACCAAGTACATTTGCATTATGGAATAACGCAAAACTTTCCATCTCCACGGCCGTACATCCTTTATTTAAAATATCCTGCATATAATCCATATTTTGACGATAGAATACGTCGGACGAATGAATTATAGTTTCTACTAAAGGAATACCTAATTTTTTCCCTGCCTCAAGCAGCTTTTTATTTAGCGTTGCACTTGGATAAGTTATATCTGATTCATATCCGTTTTGAGTTTTTGCATAACTTGATTCACTGTAAGCGGCGGTAGCTAAAACAACGTCGTAAAGTTTTAATTCTTTTACATAGCCGCCTGCCGAACCTATCCTGATTATATTTTCCACATCATACATGGAAAATAATTCATAAGAATATATACCTATACTGGGCATGCCCATTCCCGAACCCATTACGGATACTTTCTTCCCGTTATAGGTACCGGTATACCCGAACATATTTCTAACCGAATTGAATTGAACGACATCTTCCAAAAAGGTTTCCGCAATAAACTTAGCCCTTAAAGGATCTCCCGGCATTAAAACCGTTTTGGCAATTGCATCTTTTGAAGCTGAATTATGTGGTGTTGACATATTATTTCCTCCTGAACACATGTAAATTATACCATAATTTTATTATCCGAATTTAAGATATCGGCTATTTTATTATTCTCTTTCCGGCTTATAAAACATATAATGTTAGTAAGGTGAAAAAAAATGAAAACTAAATATTTCGAATTGTTTAAATCAACTTTTTTAATCAGTGCATTTACTTTCGGAGGAGGATATGTAATTATTCCTTTGATGAAAGAGAAGTTTGTAGATAAACTCAAATGGATTGAAGAAGATGAAATGCTGAATTTGATTGCCATCGCTCAATCTTCGCCGGGAGCCGTAGCCGTTAATACCTCCATATTATTGGGTTATAAAGTAGGAGGTATTTTAGGTGCCGTTCTTTCTATTTTAGGAACCGTTTTACCGCCGCTGATGATCATTTCAATTATTTCTTTATTTTATGAAGCTTTTAAGACCAATATGTATGTAGGTTTTTTTCTGAAAAGTATGCAGGCGGCTATCGTAGCCATAATCTTTCAGGTTGTTTTTAATTTAAGTAATGAATTATTTAAAAAGAAAGATTTATATCTTATAGTTGTCATGTTTTTGGCTTTTACGGCTACAGCCGTATTTAAAATTAACGTTGCCATCATTATTTTAGCTTGCGCAGTATTAGGAATGATAAAAACACTATTAAGAGGTAAGACCATATGAATATCCTGATTGAGTTATTTCTAAGCTTTTGCCAAATAGGTTTATTTAGTATCGGAGGAGGAATGGCAGCCATCCCGCTAATTCAAAACGAAGTGGTTGAAGTACATAAATGGTTAACCATAAGCGAATTCAGTGATCTTGTAACAATTGCCGAAATGACTCCCGGACCGATTGCAATTAATGCGGCTTCATTTGTAGGCACAAAAATGTATGGCGCATTAGGAGCTGTTGTAGCGACCCTAGGAAGCATTACACCGTCAATCATTATTGTGTCAATTTTAGCCTTTGTGTATTTTAAATTCAAAAATTTAAAGATTATGACCGGAATATTGGAAAGTTTAAAACCCGCCATTGTCGCTTTAATTGCCGGCGCAGGACTAACAATTTTAAAACATGCGTTATTTATTGATAATAACATTAATTATATTTCCGTTTTTATATTTTGTTTAACATTATTTTTGTTGAAAAAATACAAGTTAAGTCCGATTATTTTAATGTTTACCACCGGTATACTCGGAACTGTTTTATATTTAATATTTTATTGAAATTGTTTTGAGGTTATGTTATATTAACTACGCATCAAACAATATGGGGCTGTCATGGTTTCGACAGGTTTATGTTTGATTCAAACGGCAGTGGAGCGGCGACCTTATCGCCAAACAAAAATAAACGGAAACAATAGATTAGCATTTGCTGCTTAATGATCCTAAATTGGATTGCAGCCACCTGATTAATATTTGTCATTAGATATTTATCAGCGTAATTATAATGAATAAGGAAAACCGAAGCTTGTAAGGGGATCTCGAAAATCATTTCAAGCAAATTCGATTACGGTTAGCTTGCTTACATGTAATCGTCTTATAAAAACGCAAGATAAACTGTAGATGTTTGAATGTGGGACAACTCTTGGACAGGAGTTCGACTCTCCTCAGCTCCACCAAATAAAAAAAATCACCGCTTAAACAGGCGGTTTTTTTAAATATTTATTATTTTTAGATACGAATTAGATACATATATGTAATTATAATCAGTCATAATACCAAACTTATTTTAATATGTTTTCATCATTTAAAAGAAAACACAAATCTTTTTTACTCTCAATTATCATTTCCATAATTTTAAAAAGAGAGTCAATGTTTTTCGACTCTCTTTGTCATCTTTATTAAACTTAATAAAACCACTAAAATTACTGACTGTTTTTGAAATTTTCAAACATGGTCGTATAAATATCCAAAAGTTGTTTTATTTCATCCTCATTCATTTCACGCTCTTTTGCATCATGATTTTCAACTGTCGCATAATGATATTCCAAAACTTCCCCGGTTTTTACGGTTACTACAAACGGTACATAAATCTTTTTGGTATCATCCAACAAAGTGTCCTTAAAAATTTCTTGCAGTTTCACATAATCCGCATTATTTTCATTTCTCAAATCAAATTCGGAAGTATCTCCATCCACTCTTGTATTTACATAATTTACTTTTACACCCACATTATCCGCAGCCTCTTTAATATAATCAATGGCATCTTGACACCATGGACACGTCTTAAATCCGTAATAGATAATTAAAGATTCATCTGCTTCTATGGCCTTTAAAGAATCCGCCATACTCATTTCAATAAAAGTATCCGTTCTTATTAATTCTTCATAATTTTTGATTTCTTCTTCCGCACTTTCACATTCATCCACGGCACAACCTGTAGAAGTGCTTGGCATTGCAGTTTCCGATGAAGTTGTTTCCGGTGTGGTTGTAACTGTAGATGATGAACAAGCCACCAGCAACAACGACATTAACGTCAAAAATATTTTTTTCATTTGTTCCCTCCAAAATCAAGTTAAATTATATACCTGATAAAAACATTTTACCAGCTGCCACCCGAAGATCCTCCAAAACCACCTCCGGAAAAGCCGCCGCCACCGGAGAATCCTCCCCCGCCGAAACTACCGCCACCACCTGATGACGCTTTTACCGGAGGGATAGGGTTGGAAGCTACTCCCATATTTCTGACCATACTGTTATAGAAATTATAGCTGTTGAAGCTATCTCCCGAATACCAATAAGGTCTGTCCATTTCAAAGTTATCAAAATGTTCACTCCAAGCTTCGGTTAAATTCAAGGCATATGCATACGGCAGT
>JBHAFN010000119.1:0-2880 GCA_041856105.1 Bacillota bacterium | reverse complement strand
GCATTACAAAAATCATTGTACTATGTTCAAGGGTTTTATTATGCATTCTATAATAAATTTTTATTTGCGGAAGATTGTCAGGCTTGGGCACATGGACCTGTTTATCCGGATGTTTATTATAGATACAGAGATTATAAATTTGATTATATTGAATGTAATACGGAAATTGACGATTCATTTTTTATATCATCAGAAATAGCCATTTTAGACAGCGTTGCGAAAAACCTTAGTTGTTATAGTGGAAAAGTATTGGAAAAATTTACCCACTCGGAGCTTCCATGGCTATCTGCAAGGGGCGATATTATGGAAGCAGAATCATCTAATCGGATAATTCATAAGGAAGATATAGGAAAATATTTTGAAAGCGTGAAAGAAAAGTATAATATGATAAACCCTAATGATATAGAATCCTATGCTCAAACAATGTTTAAACAAATTTAAAAGAGGTAATTATACGGCAAGAAATATGTAACCATGTATTTAATAAAATTGATTATCGAGCATACACACTGTAAAAATTTATTGATTGTATGGATATTTAAAAAATGGTAAAATTTAGCTTAAGATAACAACTGTTTTCTTAAGTTATTTTTTAGTTTATATAAGGAGGAAAATATGCTAAAAGGAATAGCTGCATCTCAAGGTATTGCCCTTGCCAAGGTTTATAAGTTACAACAGCCGATTTTAAATATCGAAAGAAAAGAAGCTGCCGACGATGAATTGGAAAAATTGGAAAAAGCATTCGCCAAAACTATCAGCGATATTGAATTGGTAAAAGAAAGGGCTTCCGCCAATTTATCTGAAGAAGAGCTTGCCATATTTGACGCTCATTTAATGATGGCCAACGATCCGGAAATAAAAGATCAAATAGCATATATGATTAAAGACGAAAACGTTAATGCCGAATTTGCGGCAAAGACGGTTGCCAATAATACGGTTGCCATGTTTGAAAGTATGGATGATGCCTATTTTAAAGAAAGAGCGGCTGATGTCAGAGATGTAATGTTTAGATTACAATGTAATCTGGTAGGTGCTGAAATTCCCGATTTGACCGCAATAAATGAAGAAGTAATCATTGTCTCCGAAGACTTGACTCCTTCCGATACGGCTCAATTAAATAAACAATATACTTTAGGGTTCGCCACTCAAATAGGCGGTAGAACTTCTCACAGCGCCATTATGGCAAGAAGCTTGGAAATTCCGGCTGTAGTGGGATGTAAGGGAATCTTGGAAACGGTTAATCATGGCGATTATATTATTCTTGATGCCATTAACGGTGATGTTATTTTAAATCCTACCGATGAACAAAGAAAATACTATTTAAACAGATTGGAAGAGTTTAAACAAGAAAAAGAAGCTTTAAAAATATTGATTAATGAAAAGAGCGTAACTTTGGACGGACATGAGGTGGAACTTGCCGGAAATATCGGAACACCTAAAGATGTTGTCGGAGTAATTGAAAACGGCGGCGAAGGGGTTGGACTTTACAGAACGGAATTCTTATATATGGATTCTGAAAACGACTTCCCGGATGAAGACGCTCAATTTGAAGCGTATAAAAAAGTTTTAGAAGCGATGAACGGTAAAAAGGTGGTCATCAGAACTTTAGATATCGGCGGAGATAAGAAATTAAATTATTTTGAATTCCCTGAAGAAATGAATCCGTTTTTAGGCTATCGGGCAGTGAGATTTTGTCTGGACAGAACCGATATCTTCAAAACCCAATTAAGAGCGTTAATCAGAGCCAGCGCTTACGGTAAACTTTGTATTATGTTCCCGATGATTGCGACTTTACAGGAATTTAGAAACGCCAAAGCTATTTTTGAAGAAGAAAAAGCCAAACTGATAAGTGAAGGCGTTAAAATCGGCGAAAAAATTGAAGTGGGTATTATGGTGGAAATTCCGGCTGCCGCAATTTTGGCGGATCGTTTTGCCAAAGAAGTTGATTTCTTCTCTATCGGAACCAACGATTTAATTCAATATTCCATGGCGGCGGATAGAATGTCCGAAAAAGTATCTTACTTATATCAACCGTTAAATCCGTCGTTGTTAAGACTTATTAAAATGGCGATTGACGGTGCTCATAAAGAAGGTAAGTGGTGCGGAATGTGCGGAGAAATGGCGGGAGATCCGATGGCTGCTCCGATATTGCTCGGTCTTGGACTTGATGAATTCTCCATGAGCGCAACCAGTATTTTAAATGCCAGAAAGATTGTAAGATCTTTAAGTAAAGCGGATATGGAAAAACTTGCCTTGGAAGCCGTTAATAAAGATACCGAAGAAGAGGTTGTTGAATTACTTAAAAATAGTTTAAAATAGAAGTGTTATAACACTTCTATTTTTCTGAAAGGATTTTTATGAAAAAAGTATTATTTATATCGAGTACGGGAGGACATTTATCTGAACTTTTAAAACTTGCTCCTTTATTTGAAGAATATGATTATCATTTGGTAACCGAAAAAACTAAAGCCAATTTATCTTTAAGCAATAAATATAAAACCGATTTTTTAATTTACGGCACCAAACGATATTTGTTTACATATCTTTTTAAATTTGCGTTTAATTGTCTTAAATCCTTATATTTATTTTTGAAATACAAACCGGAGTATGTTATAACTACCGGTACCCATACGGCGGTACCGATGTGTTATATCGCACATTTCTTTAAAAAGAAGGTTATTTATATCGAAACCTTTGCGAATGCCAAATCACCTACTAAAGCCGGTAAATTGGTATATCCGATTGCCGATTTATTTGTTGTTCAGTGGGAAAGTATGCTGGAATTTTATCCGAAGGCCGTATATGGAGGGTGGATATTTTAATGATTTTAATTACGCTTGGAACTCAGGACAAGCCTTTTAACAGGTTGTTGGAAAAGAT
>JBHAFN010000118.1:0-9326 GCA_041856105.1 Bacillota bacterium | reverse complement strand
TTTACATGGTTATTATTGATTTATTTATTTAATTGGTTAATTAAGCATAAAAATGAATCCAATTTGGTATTTGTACCCAGTATTACCTTGGGAAAAAATCTATATAGCTTATTAAAATTAATTTTTAAATGCGCTTTTTGTTGCAGCATAAGCGAAAATAAAGATGCCGTAATATCCGATTTTAAAAACCGAAAGATTAATTTATTAATTGCGACTACTATTTTAGAAAGGGGGATTACCATAGAGAATATTAATGTTTGTGTATTTTATAGTGATCATAAGGTATTTGATGAAGCATCGCTTATTCAGATGAGCGGAAGGGTAGGAAGAAGCTTCAGATATCCTGAGGGTGATTGTTTATTCTTATCCAGAAGTAAATCTAAAGAAGTTGACAAATGCATTGGCAGTATTGTCGAGGCCAACAAATGAAGTGTTTATGGTGTGATAATCCGGTAAGTGAAGGATTAAATATATGGGAAATGTTTGTTAAGGAAGATTTGTTATGCGGTAATTGCCGAAAAAAATTGGTAAAAAACAGGAAGAAATTTAAAATAGGTAAATATAAGGTTGTCGGTTTATATCTTTATGAAGATAATTTTTCTAAATTATTGCTTCAATATAAGGAATGTTGTGATGAAGCTTTAAGCAAGGTGTTTTTATACGGGTGGTTAACTTGGTTTAGAATTAAATATTTTAATTATGCGATTGTTTTAATGCCCAGTTCTGAAGAAAAATTATTGGAAAGAGGATTTAATCATTTAGAGTTGATTTTCCAAGATACGAATTTGCCCATAATCGATTGTCTGTATAAAAAAGAAAATATCAAACAAATGAGTCAAAGGGTTGGAGAAAGAGATAAAATAATTGATTTAATCGGTTTAAAAGATATTAAAATACCGAAAAGAATTGTTTTGGTAGATGATGTATGCACTACGGGTAATACTTTAAGAGGGGCATTGAAATTATTGGATAACGGAAAAAGAAAAATTAAAATATTTACAATTGCTACTAATATTAGAAATGTATCTAAGGTATAATATCAATATAAGGTAGGGAAAAATATGAAAAATAATATTCTGGTATTTTTACTTGTTTTCAGCTTGATTGGATGTTCTGCAAACAATTCTGTCGTTACAAACAATAATGTTATTAAAAATAAGGTTGACGACAATGTTGAGGCCGTGAAGTTTTTTATCATTGACGATAAGGTATTGAGTGATGTGACGGAATATATTGAAACAAGCGATCAAATTAAAGCTTTAATCACAAGATATGACGGTAAAGCGATGGTGGAATCCGTTTATAATTCGTTACAAATAACTTTGACAAATCATGATGTTTCCAATATTACGATAAGTCAGGATTATTACGGGGAGTTTAATTATGAGATTTACTTAATTTATGAAACTGACGGTGTTTATATTGCGGATAATATACTGAGCAACGGGAATATTTCAACGTATTTAAGCGTTTCCTTGGAAGGGCAATATTATAGCTTTTATGTTGAAAATGAAGAGTATTCATTCGATATGGAATTGGATGATTCCATTAAAGAAAAACTGAAAAAATATTATGAAGAATATCTTTCTTTAAATTATCGAAAAGTCGATTATATTGATGATTTAATTGATATTATCAAACAAGGTAATTTTATTAAAATTATTGATGGTGATAATGAAATAATTTCCAAGCTTAATTATTATGATAAAATAATGCCTCTAAAGAAATTTGAAGATACTTTATTTTACAACTATCGTTATTTTGATGGCGCATATGTTGTGGAAAGAAATAAGTTATATTCGCTTTTAGCCGATGATGAGCAGCTGTTGATTGACTATCAATACGGAATACCTGAAGTTCTTAATAATGAATTTATCTTTTTTGAAAACTATTTGGAAAAAGTAAGAATTGATAATCAGGAGTTTAACGTTAAAAATTATTCTTACTATTATTTCGGTCGTAGAAATTTAGCTTATTATGACGGAGGATTTGTGGTTATAGATAATGACGCTTATAAGTATAAAATTTGTAAGATAGAATTAAGCGGCATAAATGAAAAGGAAGTTACCTCCTTTAAATATATCGATTTTACGGTTGAAGAGAATAAGGACGGTTGTTTTTATACATCTACATATAATGTCAATAAATTTGGGGTAGTTAACGGCAATAATGAAATAATTTTTGAATTGGAAATGGATGATATGTATGATTATTATAATGATGCGATCATCAGTGAAATTGCCGTTATCAACAAAAGTGATATCTCCGTCTTAATTGATAACGACGGTAAAATAATTGCCGAAGATTCCTATTACAGGTTTGTGAGTGTTTATGATGATAAAATAGTAGTTGATTTTTTCGGCAACTACGGATTGATTAATACGAAAGGGGAAGTTATTATTCCTTTCAATTATCAGTATGTAACAAAATATAAAGGTAATTTCTATGTTTTGCAAAATAACTTTTGGAAACTTGTGGAGTTTTAGAGCGATTTATAAATGAAATATATTTGTAGTAATTACATGAAAAAAGCCGGAACAGTTCTTTTAATGTTTTTAATGTGTTTTTCATGTGGCATAGAGAAAACAAGCCAAAATCACTTAGATGCTACGGAATCACCTGCAGTTACCGACATATCCGACTTGGAGGTTCCTGAATTTAACGGGATAAATAAACTTAAAAATTTGGATGAAAATTGGTATTTTAATGAATATCTTATGCAAAACGGGTTTTATAATGTTGAAGTCAAAGAATATGATGATAAATTCGAGATTTATTTTGATGATGATAATAACCCGGAAATAGTTGCGGCTTTAGAAGATGAGAATATTCATCTTTCCTTAAATTTACCTTATGAATTTGAAGTTAAGTATCAAAAAGATAATGTTGATAAAGCGGGAACAGTTAAATTTAACAGAGAGTTGAATGATGAAAATCTTTATGATTTTCAGCCTTACAATTTCAGTTTGCTTGTAAATGAAAAATGGGTAGATATGTATTATTACAAAAATAATTTCTATTATCTTAATCATAAAAAGATTGATTTTGGGCATTCGTTGCATAATAAGTTGATTGATAAATTGAAAAGATGTAATGCTTTTGACTATAGTTTATATGGTTATTTTATGGAGAAATCTTTGGGTTATTTTAAGATTGTCAATAGCATAAAACAATTAAACGAGGCGGAAAATATCATTCCTGATATTTTGATCGAAAGTGATAAGATTGTTAATTATTCAATTGGTCATGACCTGCTTTACTATGGAGTTGACGGATTATGGGGAATTATCGATAATACCAATCAAGAAATAATCGCTCCTCCCGTTTCATATGACATGCCTTATAGTCTTAACGGGGTTGATTTTAAAGAAATAGTTTATGAAAACAAAGAATATTCTTTAAAATACGGCGAATATTTCATCGGCGGGTTTAATCACGGATTTATTGATACGCAATTATTTGTTTATGATAATGATTTATATACAATAACTTTTCCTGATGACGGTTTTTTTACTGACAAATATGATCGGATAAAATATCCGATTGAAAATCTTACCGGATACTTTTTAGCAAGTTCAATAGAAACAAGCCTTGAAAACGGCACCGTTTATGCGGTTAATACCGGTAAATACGGAATAGCGGATAAAAACGGAAATATAATAAAAGACGCAATATATGATGATGTATTTAATGTTAAAGGAGAAATAATTCCGGTAATGAAAAACGGTTGTTGGGGATATGTGAATGATAAAGGAGAGGAAGTTATTCCTACAGAATATCAACCTGTAATGAGGATTAGATTTGGGCATTATTATCCATATCCTGAAAACGGGGGATATGTGGTCTTGAAAAATAAGGATAATAAATTTGGGGTAATGGATGTTCACGGGAAAGTAATTAAGGATTTTATTTATGATTGGGGGTTGCCTTATAAAAACGGCTATATGCTCAGATATGATGGAACTTGGAATTATTATGAGTAGTAATTCGTTTAATAAAATGTAAGGTATTGCAGTTTGCTTTATTACTGCATAAAAGTTATAATTTATCAGTATTTGTGTATAAATCGGAGGTAGTATGGCTAATTTTTTTGATAAACTGTTCAACGTCGATAAAAGACGTATCCAAGAGATAGAAAAAAAAGTAAAACCGGTTGAAGCTTTAAGTGAAAAATATCGTAATATGAGCGATGAGGAACTTAAGGCTAAAACCGTTGAATTTAAAGAAAGACTTAATAAAGGAGAAACATTGGATGATATTTTGGTTGAGGCTTTTGCGACCGTAAGAGAAGCTTCCAAACGGGTTATCGGCGAATATCCTTATTTTGTACAGTTAATGGGCGCAGCTGTTCTTCAGGGCGGCGATATTGCGGAAATGAAGACCGGAGAAGGTAAAACCTTGACATCGGTAATGGCGGTATATTTAAATGCTTTAACCGGTAAAGGTGTGCATGTAGTTACCGTAAACGAATATCTTGCATCTCGTGATTCCGAGTGGATGGGCGGTATTCATCGTTTCTTGGGGCTTAGTGTGGGTTTGAATTTAAGACAGCTTACCCCTGCCCAAAAAAGAGCGGCTTATGCGTGTGATATTACTTACACTACTAATGCCGAAGTTGGTTTTGACTATCTTCGGGACAATATGGTTACCAGAGTTGAAGATAGAGTTTTAAGAGGACTTAATTTTGCGTTGGTGGACGAAGTGGACAGTATTTTAATAGATGAATCCAGAACTCCGTTAATTATTTCAGGCGGACAAAAACAAACCGCTAACTTATATCTTCAAGCTGATCGCTTTGCGAAGGGGTTAAGTGAAGGAGATTACGATATTGATGTTAAGGGGAGGACTATTCAATTAACGGAAAGCGGCGTAAGCAAAGCTGAAAAGGCTTTTAAGGTGGATAATCTGTATAATTTGCAATATACAAATGTATTGCATCATATTCATCAAGCTTTAAAAGCAAACTACATCATGATGAAAGATGTTGAATACGTCGTTGATAATGAAAACGATGAAATTGTAATCGTTGATCAAAATACGGGGCGGATGATGAGAGGCAGAGCTTATTCTGACGGCTTACATCAGGCTATTGAAGCAAAGGAAGGAATAGGGATTAAGCAGGAAACCGCTACTTTAGCTACAATTACGTATCAAAATTTCTTCAGGCTTTATAATAAACTTGCCGGAATGACCGGTACGGCTAAGACGGAAGAAGAAGAATTTTTAAGTATATATAACATGCGGGTTTATGAAATTCCAACCAATCGTCCGGTAGCAAGAGTTGATTTGCCGGATGCGATTTACGGGACTAAAAAAGCCAAATTTGAAGCTTTAGTTAATAAAGTTATTGAACTTTATGAAAAAGGACAACCTGTTCTGGTTGGTACTATTGCGGTAGAAACTTCTGAATTAATCAGCAAGATGTTGGATTCAAGAAAAATAAGACATGAAGTGTTGAACGCCAAAAATCACCAGAGAGAGGCTGAAATTATTGCCAAGGCCGGTCGTCAAGGGGCGGTAACCATCGCTACGAATATGGCGGGTCGTGGTACGGACATCAAATTGCAGGAAGGGGTTAAGGAACTTGGCGGTTTAGCCGTATTGGGTAGTGAAAGACATGAATCACGTCGTATTGATAATCAGTTAAGAGGGCGTAGCGGGCGTCAGGGTGATCCCGGATATTCACAGTTTTATGTATCCGTACAAGACGACTTGATGATCAGATTCGGCAGTGAAAGAATGGAGGGTATATTCCAGTCTTTGGGTGATAATGCCATTGAGTCTAAAGCTATCTCAAGAGCAATTTCTTCGGCTCAAAAAAGAGTTGAAGGGGTTAACTTTGACGGTCGTAAGGCTTTACTTGAATATGATGATGTTTTAAGACAACAAAGAGAAATTATTTATGAACAAAGAAATTTGATTTTAGATAACGATGATGTGCATAGTATTGTAAAGGACATGTTTAATCGGGTTATTAGAAAAATGATAGATAACAATACGGATTTCGGAGGTAAAAATCCGACAGTAAATATTGAAGATTTTACAAACAGTCTAAAGAAAATGGGTTTTAAAGAAGAGATGGATTTAAATGCGTTAAAAAATCTTTCATATGATGAATTGGTGAATTTGTTTATAGAAAAGGCATGGCAAGAATATGAGAGTAAGATTGCGCCTGTAAAAGAACAGATTCTTCCTATTGAAAAATCAATGGTTTTAAGAACGATTGATCGTGTTTGGGTAAATCATATCGATACGATGAGTAAGCTGAGAGATGGAATTCATTTAAGATCTTATGCTCAAAATAATCCTCTTCAAGCTTATGTTCAGGAAGGGTATCAAATGTTTGAAGAGATGATGCAACAAATTTCTTTTGAAATCGTTTCATTTTGTATGAATGTAAGAATAGTGGTAGAAGAGAGGAAAAAATAATGGAAATTTATGAATTAAGACAAACTCTTAATACTAACAATGCCAAGTTGGTTCAACTTGGCTATTCTCTTTGACTTATCTCAAAGAAAAGAACTGATTTTAAAAAATGAAAAATTAATGGAAGATGAGCATTTTTGGGGCGATCCTAAAAAAGCACAGTTAATTATTCAAGAAACCAATTTAAATAAAGAACTGATTTCTTCATATGAAAAATTGGTAAAGGGTTTTAAAGATTTAGAACTTTCCTTAAATGAGATGAAGGATTCCTTTGATGAAGAGTTGATGTTTCTGGTGGAAGAGGAGTTTAATGTTTTAACTAAAAGTTTTGAAGAATTTGAAATAAAGGTATTGCTTAGCCAACCTTATGATAAAAGCAACGCTATTTTGGAGCTTCATCCCGGTGCGGGAGGAACGGAATCTCAGGATTGGGCGGAGATGTTGTATAGAATGTATTCAAGATGGGCGGAAAGAAGAGGTTATAAAGTTACCGTATTGGATTATCAGGAGGGGGAAGAAGCCGGAATTAAATCGGTAAGCATACTTATTGAGGGTTTTATGGCTTACGGCTATCTTAAAGCGGAAAGAGGAGTACATCGACTAGTCAGAATATCGCCGTTTGATTCTTCAGGAAGGAGACATACCAGTTTTGCGTCCGTTGATGTGATGCCTGAATTTAATAACGAAATAGAAATAGTTATCGAAGATAAGGATATTGAAATAACCACTATGCGAGCATCCGGTGCGGGAGGCCAGCATGTAAATAAAACGGATAGTGCCGTAAGAATATTACATAAACAATCCGGCATTGTTGTTTCATGTCAAACGGAGAGAAGTCAAATTCAAAATCGTGAAAGAGCGATGAATATGCTTAAAAGTAAACTTTATCTTAAGCAAATCGAAGAACAGGAAGCCAAACTAAATGCGATTAAGGGTGAACAAAAAGCTATTGAGTGGGGTTCACAAATCAGATCTTATGTATTTTGTCCTTATACCATGGTAAAAGATGTCCGCACGGGTTATGAACAAACTAATATTCAATCGGTTATGGACGGTAATATTGATGAGTTTATTTTCAGTTATCTTAAACAACAAATTTAAAAAACACTTCCTAAAGATTGTTTTTTGATAAAAAGTAAGTAATTCTTAAGTTTAATGAAAGCGTAATTTAAGAATGAGAGAATATAATTTCTACTGTGAAAAGGAGAAAATTATGAAATCAATACATACGTTTATATTATCATTTGCTTTGTTATTCTCATTAGCGGCATGCGGCAGTCAAAAACAGGTTGCGACAACTACCCCTGCCACAACGGCAAGTACTGCGGAAAAGGAAGAAGTTAATACTTTAGAAGGCAAGCTTGAAGAAATTAAAGACTTTATGTTTATTCTTGTTGATGACCAAGGGAAATCATATGTATTTCCGTTTGAAGAAAAACCGAGCGGATTGGATGAGTTAAAAGTAGGGGACAGCGTTCAAGTGGAGTTTACCGGGAATGTAGATACCGTAGACGCATTTAATGGCAAGATAATTTCAATAAAAAAATTAGATAAGTAATTTTATTTAATAATTTCCTATGATTCAAATTGTATAAAATATTTAAATTGGCTGTTGGTAACGGAATTAATGTCAAACAGCCTTTTTAATATTTGTCAAAAATGAATTTAATTAAAATAAAAAATGAACCTTTTTTAACTTTGTCAGCTCTTAATAGTGAAGACATAATAGGGAATGTACTCATAAATGAATAAAGACCGCTTTGGGGGAGCGGTTTTTATTATAGGTACTGTTTTAAAACACCGTCTTTAAACGCTTTAATCATTTCTTGGGTTAAGGAGATATCATCTAAAAAGAAATCTATTTCTTCTTTAGTAAACCATTTAGCTTCTTTGAGTTCATTTTTATCCAAGGTTATTTCATCGTTACCGTCCAGCTCACATACAAAACCGGCTAAAATGCTGCTGCTTAAAGCCCAAGGTTGTGATTTATAGTAGCGGATATTTTTAACTTTTAATCCCACCTCTTCAAAAACTTCTCTTGATACGGTTTCTTCCATAGTTTCTCCAAGTTCGCAATAGCCGGCTATTAAGGCATATCTTTTATACAAACGGTTGTATTTGGTCAATAAGATTTTATCTTGATTAATAATCGCTACAATGACGGCAGGATTTAATTTCGGATAGATAGTATTATGACATTTAAAACATACCAAAGCTCTTTCACTTTTGGAGTGTTCTAAAGGATTAGCACATTTTCCGCAAAATTTATTATTGTTTAACCATGAGTTAATATGAAAGGCGGTCGTTGAGATGAAAGCTTGCCATTTCTCCAAGTTATATCTTAAATCTTGAACATTGATACGATGATTATTTTCTAAGGGTAAATTACTGATAAATACATTGATATCATCTATCTTAAAGGCATAAACTAAATCATCGGGTTTATATTCCCGATAAGTAAAGAATTTATAATTATTCAAGATTAAAAAATCTTCATTAAAAACCATAATGTAATCTTTATCATTAGGTAAGGGATTGTTAAAACTGTTGTCGAATAGTTTAGGGGCTATTTCTTGGATCATAATCACTCCGTCAAAAAAAGGCATATTTATGCCAACATATTAATTATAACGCAAATAAAATAATATTAACAGACTGTTATTTTTTTATTTTTGATATATTATTTAGTTACAAGAAGAAGTATTTCTTGAGGAGGTATACATATTATGAAGGAGATTTTACTGGAAATTTAATTCAAGCTCTTAATTATCTATGTAGAGGATATTAAGAGTGGAAAATGTATATTGGTAAATAAGTTATTTCATATATTATGGTCGTATATGATAAAAAAAGAAAGTAAAAGTCTACATGAGGATAGACCAATGGACAAAGATAAATAA
>JBHAFN010000117.1:0-2857 GCA_041856105.1 Bacillota bacterium | reverse complement strand
ATTTAAATATTTTCTTATACAGTTGGTAAATGAATACATAATCTTAGGAACGACGCTGGAAATAACCACAGCTTCTATTTCATCTGCTTTAATATCGCTTTTCAAGAGTAAAGTTGTCAAGCAAATTCCATATTCATCGGAAGTACGTGGAGTTTTGGTAGTTAATCTGAAATTACCGATTATTTTGTCATCATCAATTAACCCCATAGAAATATTTGTATTACCGATATCTACTGCCAGTATCATTATTGTCCTCCTATGCATTTTTCAATAATTTTATAACTAAGCTCCGTTTTGCTCATCATTTTTAATGTTTCCACATGATCTTTGGAAACTATCGAAACAATATTGGTATCGACTTTAAATCCGGCTCCGCTTTCATTCAGGCTGTTGGCAATAATATAATCACAGTTTTTATTGATTAATTTTTTCATGGCATTTTCAATTAAATCTTCCGTTTCCATCGCAAAACCGATCAATATTTGATTTTCTTTTTTACACTCGCCCAAAGTTTTTAATATATCCTTGGTTCTGATAAGCTCTAAAGACATATCTTTATCTTTTTTTATCTTATGTTGTACTTTTTCTTTAACCGTATAATCGGCTATTGCCGCAGCCATAATAATTACATCGTTTAAACCGCTTTTTTTAATAATGACTTCATACATTTCATCGGCACTTGTAACGCTGATAAAATTAGTTTTATAAACCTCGGGTAGATTTGTTTTCCCGGATACCAAAGTTACATCAGCCCCTAAATTTCGACAAGCCTTGGCTAAGGCATAGCCCATTTTCCCGCTGGAATGATTGGTAATATATCTGACCGGGTCAATTTCCTCAATAGTCGGTCCGGCACTGATTAAAATCTTCTTCCCTGATAAAGTTTTTTTATGTAAGGCGATTTCGATCTCTTCTTTAATGGTTTCAAGATCGGCCAGCTTACCGTTTCCGACATCACCGCAGGCAAGTAATCCGTCGATGCTGTTTACAATACTTATGCCATAACTTCTGCATTTTTTTAAATTGTCTTGAGTAATCGGATTGTTAAGCATATTTGTATTCATGGCGGGACAAATAATTTTCGGACAAGATGAAGCTAAAAAAGTGGTTGTAAGCATATCATCGGCAATGCCGTTAGCTATTTTGGCAATCACATTGGCAGTACACGGAACAATGACAAATACATCCGCTTTTTTGGCAAGGGAAATGTGATGTACATCGTATTGAAAGTTTCTTTCAAAAGTATCAAAAGATACCTTATTATTACTTAAGGTTTCAAATGTTAAGGGACTGATAAATTCCAAAGCGTTTTTTGTCATAATAACATTAATATTATGTCCCAATTTTTTTAAATCGCTCACCAATTGAGCCGCCTTAAAAGCGGCAATACCTCCGGTAACTCCTAATATTATATTCATATTAAACTCCTTTTGACAGCCTTAACAACGGCTACACTTACGATTGCGGCTAAAACCATTTCAGCTATCCCGTTTGTCAATACAACTAAACCGAGTACTTTAAATAAACCGTCTACGGCAATATTTTTAACTGATGCATACGGCGCACCGAAGAAAAAATAAATCCCCGATAAAACTGCCGTTGTATGTAAAAATGTCGCCAAAACGGCTGATAAAGCCGTTGATAAAAATTCATCTTTATATTTGATTATTAAATCATAAAAAAATTTCGCACTCAATCCCAACATTATTCTGGGCAATAAAACTATACATAAACTGTAATAATTTCCGCTGATTCCTCCTACGGTAATAAAAGGCGAAAAAACAAAGGAAGTAGGAGAAGGCATAAATGTATTAATACATAAACTGGTTAATCCGAATACAAATCCCAATAAAGCTCCCGCTTTATACCCAAAAATAATCGCCCCGATAATAACCGGAATATGCAAGGTCGTTGCCCGAATGGCTCCCAAAGGAATATAGCCTAACGGGGTAAACATTAATACCAGCTGAATTGCCACAAAAAACGCTAAAAGTACAAAATTTCTGATGTTGTTTGATTTCATTTTTCCTCCTATCGCTCACCACGGATGCAATGTTGAAATACCATTAACTTTTTTAATATTTGAATAAGAGTAATTAAATCTCTTTTCAACCTTTATTATACACGAACATTAAATATTGCTATAATAAATTAAACGGAGGAGCATATGAAATTTTTAGTTATTTCCGATTTGCACGGTTCATTAAATGCCGCAACGATTATTGAAGAAGCGTTAAAATATCATCAAGCCGATAAGATTATATGTTTAGGAGATATTTTATATCACGGTCCCAGAAATGATTTACCGTCAGACTACAATCCTAAAAAAGTTATTGAAATAATGAACTTTTATCAAGATAAGATAATTGCGGTCAGAGGAAATTGCGATAGCGAAGTAGATCAAATGGTTTTAAATTTTCCGATAAGCGCAGATTATAATATTATTTATTTGGATAATCGTAAAATATTCTTAAGCCACGGCCATGTGTACGGTTTGGACAATTTACCACAATTAAACGATAATGAAGTATTTATTTTCGGACATATTCATCTTCCGATAACGGAATATAAAGACAATCATTACATATTAAATCCCGGCTCAGCTTCTCTACCTAAGCAGAACAATCCGAAAACATACGGCATATTGGATGAAACTGGCTTTGGCATTTATACGTTCAATCATGAAATATATAAGAGTATAAAATTTTAAAAAGATGGTTCTATAAATTCTGGTGTTGGTGGGATAAAATCCCGTAAAAAACAAATCGAGGTATAAGGCGTCCAATAGGATGCCTTATTTCATGTTAAGTTAAATTTAACCATAGTATTAGAAATAAGTAAAATTCTGATTTTAAAT
>JBHAFN010000116.1:0-3971 GCA_041856105.1 Bacillota bacterium | reverse complement strand
GGAATTTTACCGCCACGATTAATCATATCCTCACATGAATATTCGGAAACTTTCATAATAGGACCGGATCCTAATAAACCGCCAAACTCTAAAGAATTACCTTCCTGATTAACAGCCGGAATAATTCTTACCGCCGTAGTTTTATTATTAACCATGCCTATCGCCGCTTCATCAGCGATAATACCGGCGATTGTTTCTTTAGATGTATCACCCGGCACTACAATCATATCCAAACCTACCGAACAAACCGCAGTCATCGCTTCCAGCTTTTCCAAGGTTAAGGCCCCGCATTTAGCCGCTTCAATCATTCCGGCATCTTCGGAAACCGGAATAAAAGCCCCGCTTAAACCGCCAACCGAACTGCTTGCCATAACTCCTCCCTTTTTAACCGCATCATTAAGCATCGCCAAACATGCGGTAGTTCCCGGACCGCCACATTTTTCTAAACCCATTTCTTCCAAGATATAAGCCACGGAATCACCTATTGCAGGAGTAGGCGCCAAAGATAAGTCCACTATCCCAAAAGGTACATTTAGTCTTTTGCTTGCTTCAAGACCTACCAATTGTCCCATTCTGGTAATTTTAAAAGCCGTTTTTTTAATAATTTCGGCAAGCTCATCCATCTTTTTATCTTTACCGGCACTCAATACGGCATTTCTGACTACTCCCGGACCGCTAACTCCAACATTGATCACCACTTCATGTTCGCTAATCCCGTGAAACGCTCCCGCCATAAAAGGATTATCTTCAACGGCATTACAAAATACAACCAGCTTGGCGGCACCGATACACGACTTATCGGCGGTAACCTTCGCACATTCCACAACGACCTCACCCATTTTTCTAACCGCATCCATATTTATTCCCGCTTTGGTGGAACCGATATTCACACTGCTGCATACGATATCGGTAACTCTTAATGCCTCTGGAATTGAGCTGATCAACTCTTCTTCAGCCTTAGTCATCCCCTTTTGAACCAAAGCGCTGTAACCGCCGATAAAGTCCACTCCAACTTTCTTACCGGCTCTATCTAAAGCTAAGGCGTATTTAACACAATCACCTCCGCTGACACTTTGTAATAAACTGATAGGAGTAACCGAAATTCTTTTATTAATAATCGGAATTCCATATTCCTTGGAAATATCATTGCCTGTTTTAACCAAGTCTTTAGCCACCGAGGTGATTTTACGATATATTTTCTCACATGATTTATCAATATCGGTATCGGCACAATCCAATAAAGATATTCCCATAGTAATCGTTCTGATATCAAGATTTTGTTCTTCAATCATTTTGATTGTTTCTAAAATATTTTTTTCGTTAATCATATAAAACCTCTATATCTTATGCATCGCATTAAAAATATCTTCGTGCATTACATGGATTGCAAGTCCGACTTGTTTACCCTCTTCTTCCATAAAGTTCACAAAATCAATAAATTTTTCTTTTTCCACTTCGCAAATCATAATCATCGTAAACATGTCCTGTAAAACCGTTTGCGATACATCTAAAATATTAACCTCATTTTTGGCACAATCGGTACTCACTTTAGCCAGAATACCCGGACGATCCTTTCCTACCACTGCGATAATTGCTCTCATAGCTCCTCCTATTTTATATCACTAAGCATTTTTCCGATACTGTCAAGTTCAATTCCGATATAAACTTTCGTATCGAGAATTCTTTGAATTTCCTCTTCATCACAACTTCCGCTGCCGCTTGAAGTATTAAAATCATATGTACAATTGTTAAATACACCGATATTGGTTTTGAAATTATAACTTGAAGACGATGTAATTAAGGTATATGTAAAAATATTGTTGTTAAAATCGAAGATAAACGTTTCATTGTCATTAAAAACTAATGTATAAACATTATTATCGGCCACATAGCCTAAATGCTCCACAAGTAATGTTTTCACATCGTCAGAAGTTTCTTCCTCAATATCCAGATAAGAATCCAAATCATCGGGAAGCTCAATGTTCACCTCGTTATATTTGGAAAATTCATATTTTTCTTCATATATAAACTTATTATCAGAATCAATCATTTCAATAGTAGTAATTTTTGTATATTCAATAATTTTATCGGTAGCTTTGGCGATAACTGAATAAGTTGACCCTTTTACATTATCTTGATTAATTCCGACGTTATCAATCAATGATTGTATTTCAGCGGTTGATGCTTCTTCATTTAAAGTGATATGGAATATTGCGATACCATCTTTTACAGTATTTTTAATATCCGTAATATTATCCGAGGCGAAGATATGTTTTATATCCTCTCTTATATTAGAGTTATCAACAACCTTATATTTTTCTTCTCCCATTTCAAAATAGCTGACTCCGTCAATAATATATCTTTTTATTATATTGGCGATGCTGCTGTCTATATCCTGCGAATTTTCACTGTAGCCTATTTCATTATCAACCAAATATAGTGATTCCGTATTGAGTTCATTTCCCCCGTATTTGGCACTTACTTTATTAGTAAACATAAAACTGTCGGCATTGAGGGTATTTTGTAAAGCTTCCTGATAAGTTATATCATTACCAACCTCAACTTTACTGCCGCATCCGACTAAAATTAAGCACAGTACTAAAGTTAAATTAATTTTCACCCATGTCATAACGTTCTTTTATCCTTTCAAACTCTTTCCAAGTAAGCGGAATGGCACTTCCGTGTTTTAAGTTCTTAATCGAACTGATAATTTCCGTATCTGAAACTTCTTCAAATACGTTGGCTTTCAGTTCATAAAATTGATAAGCTTTAAATTGATGTCTTGTATAATCATCATAATAAAGTAAATAATCATAACCTCTTTGAATAATAAAAGGACCTTCACTTTGATGACCGCTGAAAAAGTCAAAATTAAAGTTATCTATTTCAGTATAATCAAAATCGCTATATCCTACAAATAGTTGGGAATGTTTCTCCATAGGTTCTCTTTCATCTTTCAAAACAATGGAATACCCGCCGCTTTCTTTAAGTAAAGTACCGTCAATTACGGGAAAGCCTACATCAATTAACACTTTAGGATAACTTATGTCATTTAAATCAGTGGAATAATTATAAAACATCTTGGCATCACTTGGACTGCTCCAATAAATCACATACTTGTCAATTCTTCGATCATAAAACCCCTCAGGAGCCCATGCCTGAGTTTCTTTTAAAATCAATTCACCGTCAGATTTATTCACCTTAATCAGTCTTTCATTATTGAAATCAACTAAATTCTCGGTATCAAACGCATAAATTTCCGGATTATTATACCCCTCGGTCGCAACCAATGTAAATTTTCCGTTTTTTAATCTGATTAAACTTGGATCTCTAAGTCTTCTTGTACCGATACCTGCTTTTAAAACGGATCTTTGATCATTAACTTCATACCACAATAAACCGTCATACGTCCAAGCATAATATACACTCTCGTTTTTTAAACCGTCTCCGACAAAATAAGTCATCAAATAACCGACATAAGTATCCAACAGTTCAATATTATCAAAATAATAAGTAGTATCTTCTACCATAGCGCTTAACTTAATCTCTTCATATTCCGAAGCCTGTTCGGTTTTATAAATTATATAATTATCAATATAAGCATTACCTTCCACTACATTCCAATAAATATCTAAGCCGTCTATAGTTCTGATTAATATATCTTTATCGTTCATAAAACTATCAACATATAAATCAAGTTTCCGATGATAATCATCTATATAGTCCGGATATACAGCTTTAAGATCAGAAGGTTCTATAACTAATCCTTCTATATATTCAGGCGTACAGGAAACCATCAAAATTGACATAATAAAAAGTAATATTTTCTTCATATATGTAATTATACATGATAAGTATTACTAATTAAATAAAAAAAAAGATACCGAATAGGTATCAAAGAAGACCCGGCAACTAGCTGCTTTCACTATGGCAGGCATAGCTATCATGACCGTAAAGATGCTTAACTTCTG
>JBHAFN010000115.1:0-4094 GCA_041856105.1 Bacillota bacterium | reverse complement strand
TCCGCTGTTAAATACAATGGCGGCCGCTTCAGGATCAACATAGAAATTAAATTCCGCAGCCGAAGTAATATTTCCATATCTTAAACCGCCGCCCATAATGGAAATAACTTCAATTTTAGCCAACAATTCCGGATAAGCCTTAATCAATATGGCAATATTGGTAAGCGGACCGATAGCGACAATACTGACCTTTTCCTTGCTTTCTCTTAAAACATCGGCAATCAAATTAACCGCCGAAATATTCTCTAAAGGATACTTATTTAAATCATCCAAAAGATAAGCATAACCGCCAAAGCCGTCATGACCGTGAGTACCGGTCGCCGTAATTTGTTTCTTCACCAAAGGCTTATTCTCACCTTTAGCTATTTTACAATTCAGTTTAAGCAAGCCCGCCAAAATTTGCAGGTTGGCGGTAGTATATTCAATAGGTACGTTCCCGGCTACCGAAGTAACCGCTTTAATATCAAAACAATCTTTGGTATTAGCCAAAATTAATGCTAAAGCGTCATCAACCCCGGGATCGCAATCAATTATAAGAGGAATTTTAGTCATCTTACTCACCTACAATCTTTTTCTTCAAAACCCTTCTAAACTCATCTCTATTTACATCCGACAACACTAAAACATTCGGTTTTTTATCGCTGAACACCCTTACATCGGCAATGCTCATCCCTCTGGTAAAACCGCTCTCATATGAAACCCTTACATACATTTCTTTACCCGTAAATAATTCGGGATTGGTTAAACACAATACCGCCACCGTATCATTAGGGGCAATCGAATGACCGTAACCCTGTTTAAAGTTTCTTTTTAAGGAATCTTGCGAAACAATATACAAAAATTCACCGATATCCTCAACATCTTTTATTTCATCTATATCTTCCTTTAAAAATCTGGCCTTCTCGGTAACATCCAAACCCGCCATAATAAGAGGAATTCCGCTGTTAAACACAATATCGGCACTATGCGGATCCACATAAAAATTAAATTCTCCCGCTTCGCTGATATTTCCGCCTTTAATTCCTCCGCCCATTATAGAAATACATTCGATTTTCTCTTTTAAATGCGGATAAGCCTTTAATAATATGCCAAGATTGGTAAGCGGTCCGATCGCAATAATAGTAACCTTCTCTTTACTTTCATTTAATAATTTGGCATAACCTTCCAATGAACTCAAATGCGCAATCGCCCCTAAATCATCATCGTCAAAACTATAGCCGGACAACCCGGTTACTCCATGAATATCACTTGCATAAATCGGCTCAAAAACTAAAGGAGAGTTACTTCCCTTATAAACCAAAACATCCTTTTTTAACAATTTGGTAATTCCTCGAGCATTTCTGGTAGTATTCTCCACAGAAACATTTCCACAAACCGTATGTATGCCAAGCACCTCAAAAGAAGGCTCCTTCAACGCAATACACAATGCATATGCATCATCAACCCCCGGATCACAATCAATAATTACCTTTCTTCTATTCATAATTCCTCCTCGGTTTTAACTTAAGATAACTGAACCTGAATATATTTCCAAGTATTAATAACAACCCCAACAAAACAACCGCAAAAACAATAATCCGATCAACACCGACATCACCTACCAACTTTCCGCTAAGCCAAATCACAACGGTACCGCCAAGCATACTTGAAGAGGCAACCAATCCCGTAATAGTGCCGGCATACTCCATAAACAACTCTCCACCCATATTGATACACAATGAAAAGAATAAACCCATAAAAACCCCCGACAAACCGATTAAACAAAACATTATCACAAGGTTGTTGCTGAATAACAATAAGCCGAAAACAATTATTCCAAACAAAGGATTTACGGCAATAATTTGAGTAGTATGGTATCTTTTTAACACCAACGCAAAAACTAAAGAACCGCTGACCGCTCCGATTTGATAAAACGACAAACCGGAAACCGCCAAAGAATTATCTATTCCCTTAACCACATTAAGATAAGTAGGCAACCACGTCATTACTATCGATGTATAAGAAGCCGCCGTAATTGTGCTGAACAACAATAACAAACCTTCCCTGTAAATTTTAGGTTTATTTTCATAGATAATTAAAGCTTTTTTCCCTTTATGGCGAGAAATAAGCGGATATGCGGCCATAAAAGCAACTACCAACAAACCGACATTTAACGCTAAAATGATCATGAAAATAATTCGATAATCCAAATTATCCTTAATAAACCATGAGGCCAGCAAGGAAGTAAAAACACCTCCGCCCGAAAAAAACAATTGCACAACACTCATTGCCGGTCCGGTATTACCCACAAAAATATCAAACAACAAAGACATTGCCGGAGTATCCATAAAACCATGGGCAAGTCCTCCAATAAAAGCCAAAGCTATCGCATAGTTGTAATTCTTTACAAAGATAAAACCCAATATAAAGATACCAAACAATATTCCGCCGACAATTATAGGCAACTTTCTTCCCAAACGATCAGATAGCGCCCCGGAAATAAACAACACAAACAAAGTACCTAAGCTTTTATATGAAACAAGCATAGCTATATCCCCGACATCTTTATTAAAGCGCTTAGCTAAAACTACCATTAAAGCTACTAAAACGGTATTTAAAGCCCCCTCTACAAACATGGCCAGATAACTGACGACTATGGCTTTCTTAAACTTTTGCTTTTTAAACATTACCGACCTTTTCTTCATTAAGCATCTTTTGAGCCATACGCTTTTTACGATTGACGGATTGATAAGTATAGAAAGTATACATCACAATAGTCGCAATATAAGGAATCATAAATATCAAGTCCGCAGGAATGTTAAACCTTTGCAGGTTGTTTCCCAAAGAATCGAAAAAACCGAACAACAAAGCCGCAAACAACGAACCTATCGGTGTTCTGCCGCCGACATTACTGGACGCAAGTCCGATAAACCCTCTTCCGGAAGTCATTCCCGCCGTAAACATCGTCATATAAGACATTGACATAAACGCCCCGGCAAGCCCTACAAATACTCCGGAAATTGCCATGGCAATATATCTTGTTTTATTAACCGAAACCCCGACCGATTCCGCCGCATGTTCATTTCCGCCAACCGATCTTATTCTTAAACCCAAAGGAGTTTTAAACAACAAATAATGAACTAAAAACACAAACAATATCGCCAAATAAACTAAAATACTATGCCCTGAAATCGCCTTTCCGACAAAGGGAATATCTTTAATAAGCGGAATATTCCAAACCGGCAAAACCTTACTGTTTAAACCTGCCGAATTACCTTTATTCCCGGTAAGAAGATATAAGATAAAGACCGTTGCCCCGTTAGACAACAGATTTATGGCAATGGCCGCCATAATCTCGTCCGCTTTAAGCTTAAGCTTAAAATAAGCCAAGAATAAAGAAAATAAAATCCCGGTAATTACAGCCACAATAACACCCATCAAAGCACTGTTAAAATACCATGAACCGACCACCGCAAATAATGCCGCAAACAACATTATCCCTTCCAGCGCCATATTGGTAATACCGCATCTTGAAGCGATTAAAGCCGCCAAAGCCACAAGTAAGATAGGGGTGGTGCTTCTGATAACTCCAAACCAAAAATCGGGATTAATAAACAACTGCATTATTTCCATTATTTTCCCTCCTCAATTGAAGCCATGGTCGATTTAACAATACCACGCTGTTTCCACTTACTTAAGAATGATTTAGCCGAAATCAATAAGATGATACTCGCCTGAACAAACGCAATAATTTCAGCCGGCACGTCGGTAGTAAGATTAATCATATCCGCCCCGATCCGAATATAAGCTAAAAAGAAAGCCGCCAAAGGCACATACATCGGATTATTTTTGGCTAAAGCCGCAATAATGACTCCGTCAAAACCGTAACCCTGTGAACGATCAAATCGGAAAGTATTATATCTGCCCAACATCTCAATAGCACCGCCAAGCCCGGCGATAGCCGTACCGATAACCTGCGCAAACATAATTATGCTTGCCGTCTTTAAACCCGTATACTTCGCAAACTTTTCATTAATTCCTGTTGAACGTAAAGCATAGCCCCATTTGGTTTTATACAAAATGATATAGGCGATAACCGTAAGCACAATCGCAAT
>JBHAFN010000114.1:0-3169 GCA_041856105.1 Bacillota bacterium | reverse complement strand
TAAAGCGGATAAATATATTGGCGAACATTTTGATGAAGATGAGTTTATCAGCTTGGAAACCGATACTTTAGATAATATTATCACCAGAATAATGAACAACGAGATTATTGATGCGAAAACGATTGCCATGGCATTTAAGCTGAAAGAGATGAAAACCGGATAACAAGCCGGTTTTTAATTATCAAAGACAAATACCACATGCTATGCGCGTGATAATATAGTTATACTAATAAAAAACACCTTCTTCCTATAAAATTAGAGGTGGCCTGTCAAGCAACCAAAAATAAAAAAAAGAAGGTACCAATGTCTATGAAAGACACGGAATGTTTAACATATACAAGTTATAAATGTAAATATCATATTGTCATAGTACCAAAGTATAGAAGAATGGTAATATACAATAAATTAAAAAAAGATATAGATCAGATAATAAGAATATTGATTAATACAAATTTTGCCACAATTGATGAAGAAGATTAGTATAGTAAAAAGTAAACTGAAAATAATATGATAAAAAGGGAGAGGTATATGATTATTCTTTCTAAAAGACAAAACAACATCTTGTTTTATCTGCTTTCTTTAAATAATAAAATTACCATAGAAGCCATTTCTAAAAAATTTGATATAAGTCCGAGAACGGTAAGAAACGATTTATATGTTTTAGAAGATTTTTTGAGCGGCTATGAGGTTAATATCGTTAAAAAACCGAAAGAAGGCATTTTTATTAAAGGAGATAAAAACAACATCTTAAAACTCAGAAACGATTTAAATCTGATAGATTATCGCCTTCTGGATTTTGAGGAAAGAAGTAAAGTTATCTCCCTGTTATTGTTATGTAATGAAATAATAACCTTTGATAAACTTGCCAATATATGTCTGGTAAGTAAACAAACCATAATCACAACCTTCAAAAGTGTTGACAGATTATTTATAGAAAATGACGTTGAAATAATTAAATATCAAGGCAAAGGAATATTTATCAAAGGTAAAGAAGAAAAGATCAGAAACTTATATGAAAAAATAATCGAGCTTACTTGTAAGAACACCTTAATAATCAATTTGGTAGTTAAAAATTCTTCACTAAATAAATATGATAAACAGGCAATGGAATTGATCAATAAAATTGAAACGAGAGGACAAACGACAATTCAAGATAAAACCAAGCTGAAATTATTACTAAGTTTTATCTTATATCGCATAAATTCAAATCAAAAATTAAATCCGAAGACAAGTGATGCAATATTTCCCGAATATTTCGATCTTGATGAAATTAAATATTGTAACGACTTGGTTAAAAGGTTAAATAAAGAATCGGAAAACAGCGGCGAGGAAGCTTTAATAGCTGAAGATTTAATAACCAAGCTGCAAAACATTCAAAAATTGGACGATGAAAGTAATGAATATTATTTTAAAGGTCTAACTAATCATCTGAAAGCCACTCTATATCGTTTAAGAAACAATATCATTATTGAAAACGAATTATTATCTCAAATAAAGATTAACATTCCGTTAATTTATGAATTTACCAAACGAGAATTGAAACAATGGGAAAACAAACTTAATTTAGTTTTCAGTGAAAATGAAATTGCTTATATTTCCATGTATTTGGCCAGCGCATATGAAAAAAGCATCAAGCTGGAAAACAAGATAAACGTAATTATCGTGTGTCAATTCGGATTGGCGACATCCACCATCTTAAAAACCCGTATTTTAAACGTTATACCTGAATGTAATCTTATCGGACCGATGGGAAATGTAGAGGCAATCAATTATATAAAGAACAATCCCGTTGATTTGGCGATTTGTACGAAAGACTGTTTTTTGAAGGATGTGAATATGATTACGGTCAACCCGCTGATTGATACAAACGATATTGAACTGATCAAAACGAAGCTGTTTCAAATATCATATTCACTAATGTGCGAAAACTTTATCAGCGGCTATTCCGGCAAACAAAAAAAGACATACATTAAAGATTTGGTAGAGCTTGATAACATTCAAATAATCGATAAAATTGATGATTTTGAAAAAGCCATTGAACTTGCGGCACAACCGCTGTTAATTAAGAAAGCGATCGAAAAACGCTATGTGGCTAAAATGATTGAAGCGGTTAATGAATTCGGCACATATATGGTATTACTTCCTGAAACGGCATTTGTGCATGCGGGAATAAATGACGGAATTAATCAGGATTGTACTTCCGTTTTGGTTTTAAAGAAGCCGGTTGTTTTCGGTTATAAAAACCCTAAGGAGGTTAGAAATATAGTTATTTTAGGGGTAAAGACCAAACAGGATAATCCTTTAATAGATTTGATATATATTTTTGAAAATGAAGAAAATCTTAAAAAGCTTAAATCGGAAGATATTGACATAATTGATATTTATAACATGCATAACTAAGGAGGCATTATGGAGCTAATCAAGAAGAAACACATTAAAACAATGGTGGAAGCCGATACTTATCAGGAAGCTATTTTAAAAGCGGGTTCATTATTGGAAAATGACGGACTTATTACGGACAAATATATTCAAGCGATGATCGACGTTGTGGAAAAGCTTGGACCGTATATGGTTATAATGCCTGATTTTGCGTTAGTTCACAGTGCTCCAAGCGATGAAGTTAAAGTAAGTTCAATGTCGTTAATCAATTTAAAAAACAGAGTTGATTTCGGAAACAATGCCTATGTAAAAGTAATTCTTTGTTTGGCTTGTATCGATAAAATATCTCATTTAGACAGTCTGAAACAAATCGCTGAAAAACTGATGATTGACGGAATGCTGAAAAAACTTATTGATTGTAATAACGACGATGAACTTTATAATCTGATCAATTTTTAAAAATTAATATAGAGGAAGGGAGGGAGAATATGAGAATTCAAACTGTTTGCGGCTTTGGTTGCGGATCTTCGTTAATGTTGAAGATGAACATGGAGAAAATTTTAAAGGATAATCAAATTGAAGCGGAAGTATTTTGCGGAGATGTAGGAACATGTTTATCTAATCCCTGCGATGTAATCTTTGTTTCTAAAGAGCTGGCGGAAAGAATTGTAGAAAGAGCGCAGGTACCAATAGTTGAAATTGATAATTTTATGGATAAGCAGGAAGTTGAAAATAAGACATTAGCGTTTTTTAAAAAATAGTTAAGGAGGGAAAATAAGATGTCGATATT
>JBHAFN010000113.1:0-3781 GCA_041856105.1 Bacillota bacterium | reverse complement strand
TAAAGATAAAATGAAAAAACTTAAAAGTAATCCTACGGATTTGCAGTTGTTTCGCTATTTGCAGTATCAGGCAAACACTGATATCGGCAACAATTTAAAACCGCAGACCGGGCGTTTTGAAGAAACTATTGATCATAAAACGATTTCGTTAAGATTTTCCGTCATAAACAGTTTTTTTATTACCAGCGGGGTTTTAAGAATTCTTAACGGGCATAACAATCTGAAAATTGATGATTTGACCATTAATGAAAAGCACATCGATTATTTAAAAAACATTACCAATCGCCGCAGCGGTTTATATGTTTTCAGCGGTCCTACGGGTAGCGGGAAGACTACATCTTTATATACCGTGTTGGATGAGGCCAAAAATAAAAAAATATATACCTTGGAGGATCCCGTTGAAGTATTCAATAACAAGTATATTCAGCTTCAGGTTAATGAAAAACAAAATTTAAATTATGCCCAAGGTATTAAACAGCTTTTAAGACATGATCCGGATATCATCATGATTGGGGAGATAAGAGATAGCGAAGCTGCTTTAATGGCGATTAGATGCGCTTTAACCGGGCATTTGGTGCTTACCAGCATTCACTCTTCCAGTTGCGTTAACGCCATTGACAGGTTAATTGAACTGGGGGTGAATAAGTTTCAATTAATGGATGTGTTAAAAGGGGTGAGTAATCAACGTTTATACAGTTATCAGGATAAAAAGATAGGAATATATGAAGTTATGGACTTAAAGGAGGTTGAGTATTATTTTAAATATAATCAAACAAGCTCATCGTTTAAAAAATTACAGGATAATATTCAAGAAGCCGTTAATGAAGAAATTATCGATTTTGCCCAAGCCAAACAGGATTTATATTAAAGAAGGTGATTTAACCAATATAAACGAATTGATGAATAACGGGTTTTCCGTTCAACAGGCTTTATTTTTACTTAGAAATAATTTTAATAAAATCGTTTTTGAATTAATTGAAAACAGGTTAAAACAAGGTGAAGAAATCGGGTTGATTTTTTCGGCTTATCTTCCCGAGCATTTAAAAGGGTATTTTAACAGTTTTGCGTCTTTTTTGTCTTTTAAGGTAAGTTTATCGTTAACTTTAGCTTTAAATAAAAAAAACAGAGATATAAAAAACGAATATATTAAAAATCTTTTATATCCGTCATTGGTTTTTTTAATAACCGTTTTCGGTATTTATTTCTTTACATTGGTGTGTTTTCCCATTCTTATTGACATGATGAAAGAATTTAATGCGGATATAAGCTTGTCTTTAAGTATACAAAGCATATTTATGTTATTTATAAATATATTGTTCGGTATTTTTTTGGTTTTATTATCGGTTTGCCTTATTTTTATCAATAAAAGATATCAGGTAAAAGGGTATAAAGCGATTTCCAAATTGAAAATGGCGGGAATAATAAAATTATTTATTACCAATGAATTTGCCTTGTTTTTTAAAGAGTGCAGCGGGTTGGGGTGTTCGACTAAGGAAAGTATCGAAATATTAAAAAGTTTTAAAGATAAACCTTTAATAACCTTTATGGCCAAAAAAATAGAGGAGGCGTTGAATAAAGGAGCGTCTATGGAGAAAGCCTTTTGTTCGGTATATATCGATAAGTCGTTTTATAATTTTTTGAAAATATCCGTGTATACTTCCAATACCGAGGAAATGTTGGAAGGGTATATTAAAGTAAACGATGTTAAGATCAAAAACTTTTTTAAACGTTTAATGTATTTTATTAAAATATTTTCCTATGCGTCCATTGCCTTAATCTTAGTTTTTGTTTATCAGGTGTTGTTGCTTCCGCTATCCGTATTATCAAATTTATAGAAAGGGTTTTATATGAAAAAAGGATTTACTTTACTGGAAATGATTATTGTAGTAAGTATTTTATCCATCTTATTTTTATTGGCTGTTCCGAATATTAAAAAAGTTATGTCCGTTGTTGAAGATAAGGGTTGTATGGCACAGGTAAAGGTCGTAGATTCCGCCATAATGCAATATAAGCTTGATTATGACGAATATCCGGGCAGTATTGGTGATTTGGTTAATGCCGGGCTTTTAAGTGATGATCAGATAAAATGTAAGAACGGTAAGGTAATAGGTATTTATGATAATCAGGCAGTGGCTAACTAAAGGCTTTGTCCTTAGTGAACTGATCATATCAATGGCCATTATCACCGCATTGTTTATATTGGCATCTCCCGTTATTAAACAGCGGGATCATAGTCATTTGAGTTTTTATCATGATTATCTTTATCATCAAAGTTTAAGTATGGTCAATAAGGAAACGATAAGGTTTGAAAATGAATATAGCGTAATTAATTTTAATGAAAAAGGGAATGTTGAACAGGCAAAAACGATTAAGGTTAACAATCATATTTTTGTGATTGAACTTGGCGGGGGAAGGCTGATTAGAAAATGAAAAAAGGGTTTATATTGGCGGAAGGATTATTGAGTTTGTTTCTGGTTGGTATTATTACAAGTTTGTTAGTTTCCGTATGGGCAGTTAATCTTAAATTTAAAAATAGGTATGATTATACTTTAGAGGAAATCAGATGGAAGAAAGAAAATATGTTAACTCAAATAAACAAATGTGTTGTAAAAGAGGATTTATCAGAAGCGAATACATCATCGCCTTAATTTGTTTTACATATGCGATTATCACAATGGCAAATTGTTTGAAAGTTATCACTAAATTTGAATATTATGATGAAAGGGTTCAAGATTTAATCGGTATTACCCAACTGACAAGATATATCAATATGGCCGGTTTTACGGAATGTAAGGGGAGTGAGTTGTCGTTGATGATTGATGACGATTTGATGAGGGTAAATGTGGTTAACGACAATTTAATAATTCAGCCCGGTACACAGTTTGTTTTGGCAAATGTATCAAAGGCGAGCTTTAATATGGAGAACGGATTAATATATTTAAAATATGTCAGAGGTAACAGCGAGTATGTAATGGTAGTGGGACATGAATAAAAAAGGATTTATCAGCGGGGTGATTTTGTATTACTTTAATATAGCTTTATTATTAATTTTGGTTATTTTAAATAATTTGAATTTAAAATATAAAACATTGATTAATTTGGAAATTGCCCATGAATATTTAAATCAGGAAACGGTTGTAATCAGCTTTATAAAATGTGCGTTAATCAATGACGATTTAAAAGAAAACAGCTATGTATCTAACGGTATAAATTTCCATGTAATTAAGCAGGAAGATCAAATAATCGTCGATATATACGGTAAGTATGAGGAGGTGTTGATAATCAAAATCAACGGAAAAAATATCGTTGATTATACGAGTTCATCATCAAATAGCTTTGGGATTTGACGTTGACAAAACGGTGTAATTATTTAAAATATAATGGTAGGAGAAATATTATGATTATAGTAAATGATTTAAAACCGGGCACAACTTTTGAAAATGAAGGAAATATCTTTCAAGTTTTGGATATATCTCACAATAAGACGGCAATGAGACAGATGATTGTCAAAGTTAAAGTAAAAAACTTACGTTCGGGAGTTATCAATGAGTTATCTTTCACCGGTGGTGATAAAGTGGAACAGGCCCATATCGATAAAAGAGAAATGCAATATTTATATGATGACGGTGAAGCTTTGATTTTTATGGATAATTCCACATATGAACAAATTGAAATTCAGAAATCCAATTTAAAGTGGGAACTGCAATTTTTAAAACCTAATGACAATGTTTTAATTTCAATGTATGACGGCAAAGAAATTTTGGGGTTGATTTTACCTGAT
>JBHAFN010000112.1:0-8422 GCA_041856105.1 Bacillota bacterium | reverse complement strand
AATTGTACAATCTAACGTAATTAACGTTGAAGAATTGATTTTTGAATAATATCCATGCTCAATTATCTCTAATATTTTGTTTAATTTGTCAATTTCTAACATATGGATATTATCCAGATAAATTGTTCCTTTTTTTGATTGCTCAATAAATCCCTGATGTTTTTCGTGTTGTATACCGACAAGAGCGGCATATATATCGTTGATTGAAGTTGTATAGTCCACACAATTAATATAAATAAATTTTGCATTTGTTTGTTTAGCATTTACCAGACGAGCATATTGATGTAACGAAGAAACAATAGATTTTTTATTTAAACCGGAATTGCCGATTATAAGTAAGCTTATTCCATGTGGCGGGTATGTAATAGCTGCTTTTGCGTCATTTATTTGTGTGCTGATAGAACTGTCGGCTCCAATTATTTGGTCAATCATATACATATTTGCCGATCCGAAGTGATTTGTTGAATTTGTAAATGAAGTTATTGATTCATCTTTTAATATAATAGAAGGGAAATCAATTAAATCATAAAATTCCATGATAGTTGGTTTACTTATGTATCGAATAGGATAGCCTTGTATTTTGGTCGCAAGACCTTCTTTCCAAAGCCTATTTAACTCTTTGGAGCTATTTGACCTTTCCATATTTGTTAATTGAGACATATATAAAGCATCAATCCCGGCATTATTCAGATCTTCTTTTTTTATATAGTCTTTTGTGATTTCAATCAAAATATCATTAATAATAGTTTTTTTGGTCATAAATCCTCCTTTTTTGTGTATAAAATTTATTGAATAATGTTTAATAAATTATAATATAAATATTTTCTATATTCACAATGTGTATAAAAAAAAGATAAATTTCAATATTTTTTTTCAAATAAATGATAAAAAGCCCTCAAATCAATAATACACATTGTGTAATTATGTATAAAACCCGCAAAAATTGATACAGTTTATAATTCTTTATATAATCAAATCAATAATAAAGGAGGGTAGATAATGAGTAAGTATTTACTTTTATCACACGGAAAATTATGTAAAACAATGTACGAAACACTGAAATTAATAATTGGCGATGTATCAGAATTCAAATATGTTTTACTTGAAGAAAACGGTGATTTAGCAAAGTATAAATCAGACATAAAAAAAATAATTGATAATCAAGACAAAACAATAGTATTTACTGATTTATTCGGGGGAAGTCCACTTATATCTTTAGCAGATATAATCAGTAAAAGCCCTGATGTTTACAATCACAAAATCAAAGTAATCACAGGTATGAATTTAAATATGTTGCTGGAAGCTTCCAATCAAGATACGAATGATTATGACATAGATAAAATAATTGATTCAGGCAGACGAAGTATTATGGATTTTATATCATCCATGGAAAGGGGGTAAATATATGAAAGTCTTATTGTCTCGAGTTGATGAGAGATTGTTGCATGGTCAAGTAATTGCTTCTTGGTCAAGAATCTTACAAATCCAAAAAATAATGATCATTGATGATAAAATCGCTAAAGATCAATTTATGGCACAAGTTTTGGAAATGACTGCTCCGACCGGTGTAAAAGCACATGTAGTAACTTGTGAAGAAGCCTATAAAGAGCTGAGTCAAAGTATAGATAATGTTAGAACCATGCTTTTATTTAAAGGGGTTGGCACTCCATTAAAACTAAAAAAATTAGGTTACAACTTAAATGAACTTGATATCGGCAATATTGGCTCAGGTCCATTACGTAAAGCTATAACACGCCGTGTGTTTATGTCGGATGAAGAATTGGACATGGTAAAAGAATTACAAAGTTTAGGGGTTTATGTATATCTTCAAATGTTATCTACAGATCCTAAAATTGAAATTAATAAATAATAAAGGAGGATTAGATTGTATGTTAGGATTGGCTATTATTATTGGCTTACTTTGTTGGCTGGTTTCATCAGCATGTCCAATGTGGTTACGTTGGTCTCTCTATTTCGGTGCTCCATTAGTTGCCGGTTTAATATGCGGGGTATTGTTGGGTGATGTTGCTTATGGTTTGGAAGTAGGAGCAACCATTATGATGGCTTATGTGGGTTTGTTGGCAATTGGCGGTTCTTTACCAAATGAGATGGCAGTAGCCGGCTATCTTGGCGTAACCATGACCATGCTTGCCAAAGCCGATGCTTCAACCGGTTTAGCATTATCAGTGCCTCTTGGTTTATTAGGAGTATTAGCACAAAATGCAAAAATGTCATTAAACCCGATTTGGGTTCATCAAGCAGACCGTTATGCTTCACAAGGAAACATTAAAGGGATAAGAAATATGAATTTATTTGCTTCTCAAATATTCCCTTTTATCTTCTATTTTATTCCTGCGTTTTTATGTGTATATTTTGGCGGACCATATTTTGAATCGTTTATGACCATGATTCCTACACAAATTATCAAAATTTTACAATTGGTTGGCAGAATGATGCCTGCATTAGGCTTGGCAATGTTAATGCAATCGCTATTCAAAAAGACCTTAATTCCATTCCTGATTTTAGGATTTGTTTTAGCCGCTTATTTACAATTAAGTACAACCGCAATTGCCTTTATCGGAATTGCACTTGCTATCATGCATTATTACTATATGAATAAAGATGTAGGAGAAGAATGAAAATGACTAATAATAATAATAATATTAAAAATCTTTCAAAAAAAGAATTACACAAGACATGGTGGTCTTGGATTTGCTGGGGACAAATTTGTTACAACTGGGAACGTTTAATGGGATTGGGTTTTTGCCATACTATGACTACAGCCATTGATAAATTATATAAAGATAATTTGGAAGGTAAGAAAGAAGCATTGGTTCGGCATATGGAATATTACAATACCGAAAATACATGGGGAGCAATTGTTCCCGGAATTGTATGCTCGTTAGAAGAAGAAAAGGCAAACGGCAATGACATAGATGCAGATGCCATTAGAAATCTTAAGACTGCCTTAATGGGTCCAATTGCCGGTATTGGTGATACAGTTACCCAAAGTTTGGTTAAAATAATTTTGTTAGGTATAGGTATAGATATGGCAATGAACGGCAATGCATTAGGACCGATATTGTTCGTATTGCTATTCTCTGCATATTCACTTGGCGTCAGTTACTTCTTGTTTTTTAGAGGATATAAATTAGGTAAACAATCAGTTGTTTCATTACTTTCCGGAGGTATGGTAAAAACTGTAACTGAATCTCTTGGCGTAATAGGAATGATTGTGCTTGGTGCATTAGTTGTTAAGAATATCGGTGTTACAACGCCGTTAACATTTGAAATTGGATCCATGTCAATTGTCATGCAAGATATCCTTAATTCTATTGTTCCAAGTTTAATTCCTGCGACAATATTTTTAGGAACCTACAAATTATTAAAAGATGGCAAAAAACCTACAACCGTCATGATTTATATCATGATGATAAGCGTAATTCTATCATTGACAGGGATATTAGGGTGATTAAAATGAATAATAATTTATTAAGAAAACATGCGGAAACATTTGGAACAGATAAACCGATAATTGGCTGCTTACACATGATGGCACTACCCGGAACGCCTTATTATAATTCGGAAAATACAATCGAAAAACAAATTGAACGTTTAAAAGCCGATGCCAAAATATTTATGGAATTGGGATTTGATGCCGTAGTATTTGCAAACGAAGGGGATCGTCCTTATTTAACTGAAGTAGGACCGGAAATAATTGCAAATTATACAAGAATTGCCACAGAAGTTGCAAAGGATTTAACAATCCCTTATGGTTGTGGGGTATTGATCGATCCGAAAGCTACTATTGCAATAGCACATGCGATTGGTGCAAAATTTATCAGAACATACGTTTCCAACAGTTATGTAGGTTCATTTGGTCCTCAATCGTTTAATCCCGGAGAAATATTTCGATACAGAAAACAAATTGATGCTGAAAAAGTTAACGTTTATACATACTTTGAGGCACATGGCGGAACATGTTTGGACACAAGAAATACTATTGAACAGATTGAAGCAGGATTTGGGGTTATGCCACTTGCCGGAATGCTAATTGGAGGACCACATGCAGGTTTACCTCCTGAAGAAGGTCATTTTGTTAAAGTTAAAGAAGCATTCCCGGATGTACCATTAATATTGGGATCAGGCGCAAATAAAAATAACATAAAAACTTTATTGAAATATGCTGATGGTGTAATTATTGGCACTTCAATAAAGAAAGATGGTTATTTATACAATTCGGTTGATTATAACAGAGCAAAAGAATTTATTGAAGCCGCTAAATCGATTTAATAATAACTACAAAATCTAAAATTTAATACAGTAAGCCGGTCTTACTGTATTAACATCTAATTAAAAACATTTTTTAACAACTCATATTCCCAATTTGATCCTTACAACTATCTAAAAAAACTTTAAGTTTTTGGCTTAAAGTTTTATTTTATTTCAATCTTTTTAGTTTGATTTTCGATTTCTTTTAAATTTTTAATTTCGATTTTCAATTCACCATTTTCATATTTAGCATCTATGTCCTCTTCACTAACTTTATTTCCTACATAAAAGCTTCTGGAATATGAACCTTGGTATCTTTCCAATCTGATAACATTCCCTTTTTCATCTTTTTCTTCGTTAGAGGTATTGCGACTTGCACTAACTACAAGATTACCGTTATTTAAAGAAATATTAATATCTTCTTTATTTATTCCCGGTAATTCCACGTTAAGTAAGTACTTACCATCTTTTTCATAAACATCGGTTTTCATAAGCTTATTTTCAGCTTGAGTAAAAGGACGAAAATCCATCAAATCATCAAAGAACGAAAATCTACTTGGCATATATTTCATAATGTTTGCCTCCTTTTCTTTAAGAAGTTACCTTAACTTCAATTATATTATACTCCACATTTTAGCACTGTCAATACCTAAGTGCTAAATATTATGCGAAATATTATTCACCTAAAATTCACCTTACTTTCATCTTAATTTCATTATGTTAAGATATATATTAGATGAGGTGATTGAGATGAATGATAATCAAGAATATGAAAAAGTGGAAGCTTTGGAAATAAAAGAAGCAAAACCGAAAAAAACAAAAGGTAAATTTACTCAATATTTATTGGTTTCAATTTTAAGCTTAGGGTTTGGATTTACCGGAGGCTATATAGCCAACGAAATCAATCCGAAAGAAGTAATTTATGAAACAAAAAGCATTATTGAACATACCACCGTAAATACAGACAATATGTCGGTTCAGGAAGTGGTCGCAGTCGTACAGGATAGTGTAGTACAAATCAATGTAAAGGTATCAACAACAGGATTTTTAGGTCAAAAAACCGTTCAAGACAGTGCCGGTTCGGGAGTAATCATTACCGCAGACGGTTATATTGTAACCAACAACCACGTAATAGACGGAGCAAGTGAAATAAGCGTCGTTTTAAAAGACGGCAGCGAATACACTGCAAGTGTTGTCGGCAGCGATACCAAATCCGATTTGGCGGTAATAAAAATCGATGCCACCGACCTTACCGTTGCCACTTTAGGCGATTCCGACAACATTTTGGTGGGAGATACCGCCATTGCCATCGGTAATCCGTTAGGAGAACTTGGCGGTACCGTTACAACCGGTATCATCAGTGCCTTGGACAGACAAATTACTATTGACAATCAACCGATGAACCTGTTACAAACAAATGCCGAAATTAATCCGGGCAACTCCGGCGGAGGTTTATTTAACAGTAAAGCGGAACTTATCGGAATAGTTAACGCTAAAACCAGCGCCACCTCCATAGAAGGAATCGGATTTGCCATTCCGATTAACGACGCCAAAGAAATTATCGAAGAATTAATCACAAACGGATATGTTTCCAATCGGGCAACTTTAGGAATTTACACCCAAGACGTTTCTGCCAACAATCAAGGAATTACCCCCGGACTATATGTTGCCGAAGTGATCGAAAACAGCGCCGCCAGTGAAGCGGGACTTCAAGCAAACGATCGCATTGTCAGTATAGACGATACTGAAATTTCTTCCTATACCGATTTAAGCAGAATCTTAAAAAATCACAAACCCGGCGACAGTATAACCGTTACCGTAGAAAGAAACGGTGAACAGATTAAACTTCAGGCAACTCTTACCGGTACAATAGTTGATGAATAACTAAAAAAGACTTGGATAAAATTTATCTTAAGTCTTTTCTATTGGGAACCCAATCACCGGTTTCCATAAAATAAGTAAGCATCCTGTCCTTCAGTTTAATTATTTCCGGTTTATAATCAGGATCGTCAATGATATTATTCAATTCATACGGATCTTTGGATAAATCATAAAGTTCATCCTTTTCATATAATCTTTTAACATATTTAAGACTACCCATCCTTATCATTGTAGCCTTTGTATGTTCACCGTTTTCAGAAGCCTGAGTAGACAATCTCGGATAATAAAGAGATTGGGGACCATGACCTTTTTCCATTGCCCACGTTTCACCGAAAACTCTTCCCCCTTCACAGAAAACGGCATCCTTCCCTTGTTCTTCACCGCTAATCGTCTTAACAAGAGAATGCCCGAACTGCTTATATTCCAATTCTATTTCAGCCATATCAGCCACAGTAGCGCATAAATCAACCAATTCCACCAAACTTTTATTTTTACCCGGTTTACACGAGAATTTTTTAGCCGGTTTAATGATAAGCGGAACGTTGCTGATCGGATTTTCAAAACAATTTTGAACCTTCTCGACAATCCCATAATCGCCTGTATAATCGCCATGATCGGAAAAAACAAATATATTCGTATCGTCATACATTTTTGTTTCAATAAGTTTTTGTTTAATTAATCCGAAATGATAATCAAAACGTGAAACCATAGCCAAATAGGTTGCCCTAAGCTCATTCCATTTTTCTTCGCTCCAATTACCCAGATTTTGCTTTCTGTTTATTTCATATAACATCCCCGGTTTATCTTTTAACGATTTAATATCCGGTCTTCTTTTATTTAAAGCGTTCCTGTCTATGGAAGAAAACCAAGGATCTTCACAACCGTAAGGCGGATGAGGAAAAGAAATGGTAATGTAAAGAAAAAACGGTTTATCATCTTTTTTTCTTTCAAGATAATCCAAAGCGCTTCTTACCGCTTTCCAATCCATCGTATTCTGCATCTTTTCAACATCCTGTTTGCCGATGTAAAAAGAATAATAACCGTCGCTGTCAATATCATGCATATCATCAGACATTTTATGATGTTTCATAAACCCGTCGCTTATTTTATTTGCTTTATTTTCCATGGAAACGCCGTCATAATATTCATCACAATATTCACTTTTAATTCGATCGGCAGGTATAACATCGTTTCTACCTATCCAGATAACCTCATAGCCGTTGTTTTTCATGGTTTTTAATATATTCGGTTCATCCGGATTTTGTAAAAAATGCATTGTTCTGTGCCCGGTTGTATGCGGATATGTTCCCGTTAAAAAACTGCATCTGCTCGGTACACATACCGGATTTTGACAATAGGCATTTTCAAATGAAACCGAATCCGCCAGCATACCGTCAAGATGGGGAGTAATCGAAGCATTATTACCCATATGATGCATTGAATCACATCGCATCTGATCGGCGACAAAATAAACTATATTGCTTTTTTTATTCATCTGCTAAACCCTCTTCTTTGCAGGCTTGCTTATCAAGTACCTTAAAGAAAGGATAATATATAGCCATCTGGATTACAATAAGAATAATTTGAAGAATCGCACCCTGCCAGCCGACGGCAATTAATCCCGAAAAAATAACCGGAGTTCCCAAAGGGACGGAAACACCGTTAGGATAAGGCACAATTTTAAACAACATACATAAATATGAAACCACAAAGGTTAATACCGGAGTTACAACAAGAGGTATAATCATAAGCGTATTTAAAACCATCGGTACCCCGAAAGTAATCGGCTCATTTATTCCGCACAATCCGGCAGGTAAGGCAATTTTACCTAAACTTTTATACCTGACACTTTTTGCAACAAATACCATCAAAATACATAAGCCGACCGTTCCTCCCGCACCGCCCAACGAAGCAAACAAAGCCCAGTTTGCTTGGGTAATAATGTTGGGAATCGCTTCATTGGCACCATAGGCAGCCAAATTTTCCAAACCTGCCGCAGTATATAAAGTCGTTATAAACGGCATAACAATCATTCCCCCATGCAAACCGAAAAACCACATAAAAGAACAAATAATTATGAAGAATATAAACGTTAAAGGTGAAGCGCCGAAATGAGCTAACGGTTGTTTTATAAGCGAATAAATAAAATTATTAAAATCACCAAAATCGGTCATTCCAAACCCAAAGCGTATAATACAAAATAAAAACGCAATGGCAAAAGCCGGAATTAAAGCACTAAAAGATTTCACAATTGTCGGCGGAACCTGTT
>JBHAFN010000111.1:0-2586 GCA_041856105.1 Bacillota bacterium | reverse complement strand
TATATTATTAACTGCCGTATATTTTATTAACAATCAGTCAATGCTTAATAATACTAAAACAATTATAAAGCAATATAATCAGGAAGAAGTTTATCAACCGGTAGTTTTTCTGGATAATACCTATCTTTTAGACAACTTTACCGACAGTTTGATGATCGCCCAAGCAATATATAAGTCCGATAAAAATCCTTTTATCGCCAGTATGGCTAATGAAAGATTTTATTATGAAGCCGTTAAGCCGAGTGAAGGAATAGAAAAATATATAAATAATCAAGCTTATACATTAATAAGCTATGCAAGATACTGGCACGGATATTTGATTTTTCTAAAACCTTTGTTATCTTTATTTAATTATTTTCAGATTAGAACGATTAATTTATTTATTCAAACATGTTTATTGTTAATCGCCTTGTTTTTAATATTTAAAAAAGTTAATTTTCAAGCATGTTGGGCATTTGTAGGAAGCGTCCTTGTAATAAGCCCTTATATTATTTCTTTATCTTTACAATTTTCCGGTATTTATTATATAACTTTATTATCTTGTATTTATATTTTATGTAAAATTGATCAAAATTCATCCGCTGACGATATTGCATATATTTTTTTAATCATCGGAATTATGACAAGTTATTTTGATTTATTGACTTATCCCTTAGTTACCTTCGGTATTCCTTTGTCGCTTACTTTATTAATAAAAAAGGAACTGAAAATCAAAAATTTTATATTTATCGGTTTATATTGGATTATCGGTTATTTAGGAATGTGGTTTGGCAAATGGCTGCTTTCTTCTTTGGTTTTAAATACCGATGTTATTTCCTTGGCGATGACGATTATTAACTCCAGAACCTCAAATATCGCCATAAATGAAAAAGTTTCCCGATTGAATGTGATAATCACCAATTATCAGGCAGGATTATTTAAAAACATTGTTTTAATAAATACATTTATCTTTATTTGTAATCTTATCGTAAGATATAAGAAACTTAAATTCAATTATTTATATTTGCTTTACTTTATATTTATTGCCGTCATCCCGATAGTCTGGTTATTTATGACTGCCAATCATTCGTCAATCCACTATTATTATACATATAGAATTATTATAATATCGGTTTTTGCGGTTCATTGTTTGGTTTTATAGAAAGGATGTTTATGAATATACTGTTATTTGCGTTTACTCATGATAATTTAGGTGATGATTTATTCATAAAAATTATTTGTGAGAAATATTCAAATGTTAAATTTCATATTCCCTTAAGGGAAAATGAGGCGAATGAGTCTTTAAAAAAAATCAAAAACCTAATATTTTCCAAACGACTTTTTAATATATATCAAAGTCTTAAAAAAGAAAGTATTATCAATAATCATTTAAAAATTAAAACCGATTTAACCGCTTTGTTTGCCAAAAAATATTTAAGCAAATTTGATGCGTCCGTATATATTGTGGGTTCAGCTTTCATTCAAAAAAGTGCCGATAAAGACTACAGCAATTTACTTTTATTGAATAAAATGGTTAATATTTCCAAAAAGTTTTTCCTGATTAATTCCAATTTCGGACCGTATGTTGATGATAAATACTTACAAGACGCCAGAAAAATCATTTCCAAAATGGACGATGTTTGTTTTAGGGATGAATACTCATACGATCTTTTTAAAGACTTAAAAAATGTAAGATATGCAAGTGATGTGGTATTGTCCTTAAAACCTGCGACAATCGTTGAAAATAATTATGTATTAATTTCCGTAATGGATTTAGGCAGTGACTATTTTGAGTTTATAAGCAAATTAATCAAAAAAATATATGAAAAAAATTTAAAAGTAAAACTGGTTGCTTTCTGCAAATCACAAAACGATCTTTCGGCTGTTGAGGAAATCAATAAAATTATTAAAACGGATGTTTTAGTTTATGACGGTAATATGGAAGAAATATTAAAGGAATTTAATGCCTGCAAAGCTATAATTGCGACCAGATTTCATTCAATGATTTTGGGGTTTGCATATAATAAGTCTATTATTCCTGTTATATATAGCCAAAAGACATTGAAGGTTATTGAAGATTCCGATTTTAAAGGTTTATATATAGAATTAAGCAAGTTGAAAGAATATAGTGAGGAAAGCATTATAAATGAATTGTTAAATGATCATAAGCCTATAAGTCTACTCTATAAAGATAAATCCTTATTGCAGTTTTCAGGATTAAATAAATATATCGGTGAATACAATGAAAATTAAATTAGACGAATTAAAAAACAAACCGGAAATTTTAGAAAGCATTAATTTGGACTCAAATGTTTTTTGGGATAGTTTCGACAATTCTTTTATATCCGATCACAAATGTGATGAAAAGATAATCCTTTCCTTTATTATCCCTTCTCATAATCGATATGAAATGTTAAAACAAACTTTAAAAAGTATCTTTATGCAAGATTTTAAAAATTATGAAATTATCGTTATTGATGATCATTCTACTCAAGAAGAATATAACAGTTTAAATATTCTTCCCATAACCCATTTAAAAAATACAAAAGCGCTTGGTCCGGGTAAAACAAGACAAAAAGGATTTTTACAATCAAGAGGTAAATATAT